>JBGSUP010000299.1:0-23919 GCA_041753485.1 Akkermansiaceae bacterium | reverse complement strand
CATTTTCAGGGATTGCCAACACAGGGCGGCGAGGCCGGGGAAGTCGAGCATCCGGATCAGCGCCGTCATCTCGGCGGCCGGGGCCGTCCCTTCGGCGCGCACCAGCACGCGGCCGCCGATCACGCCCTGCACCTCGCCCTCGGAGACGGCGAACTCGGTGCGGTTGATGCGCTCGGTCTTGCCGCCGGTCATCGAGGCCATGCCCGAGACCATCGCCGCCATGCCGCTCACCATGGGCGAGTTCCCGAGCAGGGTCAGGGTGATCGTCTCGGCCCCGCGCGTGTAGGTCGCGGCCGCCGCGGTGCCGCGTGGTTCTCGCCGCCAAGCGAATCCCTGGCCTTTTCCATTCTCATGCGCCCGGAGGAACCCAAGGCGCTCTGGCCCCGCCTCGCTTTGGCCACCGGTCTCGCCGTGGCCGAGGCGGTGGAATCCCTGGGTGCCGCCGCCGGCATCAAGTGGCCCAACGACGTTTGGATCGGGCAGCGGAAAGTGGCGGGCATTCTCGTCGAGGCCGGTAAGGATTTCGCCGTCGTTGGAATTGGCATCAATGTGAAGACAACCGCGTTCCCCGCCGAATTGGCGGACACCGCCACCTCGCTTGAGGCGGAAACCGGCATGGACCACACGCGCGGTGAGGTCCTTGTCGCCATCATCCGCGGTTTTTCACGCCGCCGACGCGAAATCGGCGCTGATTTCCTCACCCTGCTGGAGGCTGTCCGCCAGCGTTGTGTGCTTGTCGGCCATCGGGTTTCACTTGGCACTTCCAAGGGCCCGCGTGAGGGCGTGGTGGAAGGCATCGCCCCGGGCGGAGAACTGCTGCTGCGGACCGATGCGGGCTTGGAACGCCTCATGGAGGCCCAAGACGTGCGGATCATGCTCTGAGCCGCGAGATTCCGGTTTCCATCGGGGCCAGCCGTGGCAAGCTCAACGCATGAAACGCTCTTCCCTGTTCTGGCTCCCGGCCTTGGTCGCCCTCGCGTTTCCCGCGTGCTCGTGGTTCAAGTCCGACAAGGACTCTTCACCCGTCGAGAATCCAGCCGCTGCGGCTCCGAAACTTGTCGGGAGAATCGCTTCAATTCCCGCTGACCGGAAATTCGTGTTGATTCAAAGTTACGGTAGCTGGACCATCGAGGCAGGCACGATTTTAACCACTCGCGGCCTCGACGAACGATCCGCCAATCTGCTGGTCACCGGCGAATCCCTCGGCGAATTCGCTGCCGCCGACCTCCAATCCGGCAGCGTCGAGATCGGCGATGCGGTCTATTCCCGCCACATCCCCAAGCCCGCCGCGAGCCCGGACCAAATCGAAATCAGATCTGAACTCCCTGAAAACCAGCAGGAAATCAACACTGAAAATGTTCAAAAAAATAATTAGCTTTTTATGAATTCTTTTCTTTCGAAACTTCTTTGGTTTGTGTATTTTCAAAAGGTCCCGAGCAGCACAGCCAGTGAACTTGAAAATATTTAATTTTAGGGTTGATAATTATCCGCACTTCCGGGTAGCTTCTCATCCGCAATGGCTGTGCCCCCTTACATGTCCCGAAACATGAACACTACAACCAGCCATAATGAAAACCATGAACGCCTCGGGCGCTTCGGTGAAAGCCGACGCGGACCGTCTTGCCGACTTCGTCCTGTTTACCCAGCGGAGTTGCATCCTGAACCTGTCCACAGAACTCAATAAAGGTAACGTCTCGTTTCCGCAGTTCTTCATCCTCACCTACCTTTCCAGCGAAGACTATCTGACGATGTCGGATATCGCGAAGAAGATGGGTCATTCGACGGCAGCCGCCACCGGCTTAGTCGATCGTTTGGAGAAGCTGTCTTATGTCGAGCGTGTCCACGCCGCCGAAGATCGTCGCAAGATCATGGTGCGCATCACCGCGAAAGGTGTCGAGCTTGTCTCGAAGATGCGTTCCGAAATCGCAACCGATCTGGCTGGAATCCTGGCAGGCATGGATGAGGATCAGGCGGAAGCCGTCGAACACACCAAACGCGCCATTCAAGGCCGCGCGATGGCGTGATCGGAGGAAAATCCACCTGAACCACAAACCAGCTTGGTGATTCTCAAACGTCTCCGTTACCGTCCCCGGGTGACGGAGGCGTTTCCCTTTCTGGCTGCCTTGAATGCGATCCCTGGCACGCGTGCCGGCTGGGTGGAGCGTATCCCCGGGCTGTTGATCACCGGTGGCAGGGATGAGGCGATGGTTGAATTGCGGCCATTTCACGAGCTGGCGATCAGGGAATTTGCCGGGAACACCGCGGATTTCTGGCGTGCCGAACAGGTGCATGGCAATGCCGTAGCCGTGGTGCCTGGTTGCCCGCGGATCACGGCTGCGGATGGCCTGCCGATCGTCCCTGGAGTGGATGGATTGGTCACGGCCGAGGCAGGTGTGCTGCTCGCCATTTACGTCGCCGACTGCGGCGCGATTTGGCTGGCTGACAGGAAAACCGGAGCCATCGGCTTGCTACACTCCGGCAAAAAAGGCAGTGAAACCAATATCCTGGGCCGTGCTTTGGAGCTGATGTCGCAGCGTTTTGGCACTCAGGCGGCGGATGTGACGGCAGTGCTGGGTCCCTGCATCCGCCCGCCCGATTACGAAGTGGACTTCGCCGCCGGGATTGCCAGGCAGGCGGCCTGCTTGGGCCTCGGAAATTTCATCGACTGCGGCCTCAATACCGCCTCAGATCTCTCCCGGTTTTACAGCTATCGCAAGGAGTTGGGAAAAACCGGCCGCATGCTGGCCCTGATTGTACGTAATTGTCCGCCATGAATCGTCTCACCCTCCAAGCCCCCGCCAAGCTGAACCTGTCGCTGCGCGTGCTGGGAAAACGCGCCGATGGCTTTCATGAAATCGATTCGCTGATGGTGAAACTGCCGAAGCTCGCGGATGTTCTCGAATTTCAGGAATCCGGAGCTTTTTCCTTCCACTGCGGGGATCCCACCCTGCCGCAGGATGGGGACAATCTGGTCGTCAAAGCCACACGCGCCTATGAGGCGGCTGCGGGACTTTCCTGCAGGTTCTCGCTCACGCTGCAAAAAGTGATTCCCCACGGTGCCGGCCTCGGAGGCGGCAGCAGCGATGCGGCCGCAACCTTGATCGGGCTCGACCTGCTCCACAACGGACGGCTTGGCGCGGCCCGCCTGCACGAGATCGCCACGGATTTGGGCTCCGACATTCCGTTTTTCCTGACGCCCGGTGCCGCCCGGTGCGCAGGGCGTGGCGAAACCATCGAAGCCGTCCCCTCCCCGCCCGCACTGCGAGTTTTGCTGCTGAAGCCGGTATTTGGCGTGCCGACGCCGGACGCTTATCGCCGCTGGACTGAATCGAGGGAATTGCCCGGCATCCGCTACGCCGCCGGCGAAATCGAAGGCCTGCGGTTGATAAATGATCTGGAGCGGCCGGTTTTTGAGAAGCACCGATTTCTCGCCGAGCTCAAACAATGGTTGATCGCACGGGATGAAACCAGCGCCGCCCTGCTGGCAGGTTCCGGTTCCACCGTCTTTGCGGTTCTCAAGGAAAACGCCGATGCCGAGACGCTCGCCAGTGCCGCCCGCCACGAGTTGGACCCGGGCCTCTGGCACTGGTCGGGAAGCACCGGCGGTTGAGAGCCGCATCACCGCCGTTTCGCAAAGCACGCACCGCGTGCGGCCAAGCCAAGATACAGCACCAGGGCGATCACAAAAAATCCGGCCTGCCACCCCAGCGCCCGCTGGAATGCCCCGGGGCCTTGTTTTCCCAGCCCTGCAAGCGTCAGCGAAAATCCGAGTGAATACAAGGCATAGGCGAGATTGAAAACCAGGCCTTTCACGCTGAGAAGTGTCGCCCGTTGTTCCGACTCCGCCACCTGGTGCAGATGGCGGCTCACCGTGAAACTCACAAGGCCAAGAAGCATCATCAATCCCATCGCCGGCAACAGGCCCAACCACGGCCACGCCGGAACCAGCAACAGCAAACCCAACGCCGCCGCGCAGCCACCGAGCGCCAGTGCGCCCACCGGCGTGAACCGTTGGTTGATCCTCGTGGCAATCGCCGGAATGAACCAGTTTCCCACGGCGATGAGAGAACCGATCATCCCGAAAGCCCAACCGGGAATTCCAACCAGACGATAATACTCGCTGACCAAAGTGGCGAAGTTCCGCGCGACCGCATCGATCATCAAGCCGCCGATCAGCACTACCGCGATCGCCCGCGTGCTGAAGGCATGGCGGGCTGTGCGCAGCGTCAGTTTCAGCGCCTCGCGGCATGGACTTGCCGCATGAGCGGCGTGAGGCGGCTGTTCCTCAAAACGAAGTGTGACCGCCAGACAGGCCAGTGACTGAAGAAACACAAGGGCCACCGGCAGGCGGCGCGCCAGTTCCACTGGCACTCCCACGCCATCAGGCAGCATTGCATTCAACCATGACGGATCATACAGCAGGCCGCCCACGGTCATCGCAATCAAAAACCCGGCGGCCCGCCAGCGCATCGCGGTGGCGAGCACCTCGTCCCATGCGGCGGATCGTTCCGCAGGCGGGAGCGAGTCATAGGCGATTGCCTCGTCCGCGCCGCTGGCCGCCGCCTCCGAAGTGCCTGATAGAAAACGGTTCACCAGGCAGAGAGCGAAAAGCAGCATTCCCCCATCCTTGGGTGCGAGCAACAGCAGCCCCATTTCCACGACCATCAATGCGGCGGAAAATACCAGCAGCCGCTTCCTCCCGATCACATCCGCCAAAGCTCCGGACGGAACCTCGAACAATACAATCGCGGCCGCCCAGACCACGTTGAGCAGGACGTATTGCTCAAGTTTGAGCCCGAGGTCGGTGAACAACACCGCCAGCACCGGATAGTAGGCGCGTGCATTATAAAGTGTCGTGAAAAGGACGAACAAGCGCGGATTGCGTCCCGCAAAAGGTCCGGTGCGATGAATCAGGGACGGCACCCGCCCCCTATCTCACGGCACGCCAGCTCTGGCAAGACCGCGGCACTTGAGACTTCTCAAAACGTCATCCGACCGCAAAGCTGAGCACATGCCTGACGAAGCCCAGCCGACAAACCTGATCCTGCTCTCCACTGCCATCGGATTGCTGGTGCTGCTGATGCTCATTTGCTGGCGCATTTCCCTGCGATTGACCCGAATCGAACGAAAACTCGCGGATTCCGCGCCCCGCCCCGATCCGGACGGCAGCATGCCCACGGCCGCGGAAACCTCCGCTGGCGGAGCTTTCGAGACTTTTCTCAGCGAGGATCCTTCCCGCCGCTCGCTGCCAAAGGCCGAGCAATTCGCCGCTTACCGCCGCTGGCGTCAGGAAAACGGACTGAATTGGTCGAATTCCTGAAAGGACAATCACGCAACGCGGATCAAGCCGGCCGATTGGGGAGACGCCACCTTCACCCTCGAGCCTGACTTTGTCCTCCAATTCTGATCGCCATTCCCGTCTGCGGCATGCACCCTCGATCGCATGCCTGACTGGCTGCTGCTTTCGCTCTTCTTCCTCGCTGCGGCGCTCTACTCCTCGGTCGGGCATGGCGGGGCCTCGGCCTATCTCGCGGTCATGGGCTTGTTCGGCATGGCACCGGTGGAGATGAAGCCCATCGCACTCACCCTCAACATCGCCGTCTCGTTGTTGGCGTTGATTTCCTTCGCCCGTGCCGGTCATTTCCACGGGCGGCTGTTCTGGCCGCTGGCCGCCGCCTCGGTGCCAGCCGCATTTGCCGGTGGCTGGCTGCAATCACCCGATCCGGTTTTCAAAATCATCCTCGCCGCCGCGCTTGTGTTCGGCGCATGGCGGCTCGCTTTCGGAGTCAAAACGGACCAAACCACAATCCGTGAACCCCGCCTGCCTGCCAGTCTGGCTCTTGGCGCCTCGCTTGGTTTCCTGTCCGGACTGATCGGCATCGGTGGCGGAATCTTCCTAACACCGCTCCTGATTTTCTTCCGCTGGACCCCGGCGAAAGTCGCCGCCGCCATCTCCGCCGCCTTTATCTGCGTGAATTCACTCTCCGGCCTTGGCGGCTTTCTCGTCAAAGGCGGTGCCATCCCTTCCATGACCTGGCTGCTACTGCCTGCCGTGCTCGCCGGTGGCTGGCTTGGTTCCGGTTGGGGCAGCAACCGCGCCGGTTCCCCGGCACTTCAACGCTCGCTGGCAGCGGTATTGATAGTCGCCGCAGCGAAATTCCTGACAATCTGACAGATCCCCATGGACCCTTTCGGACGCCATATCGACTACCTCCGCATCTCGGTCACCGACCGCTGCAACGAGCGTTGCCTCTACTGCATGCCGGAGGGCTACAAGGGATGGGCACAGCGCGCGGACCATCTGACAGCCGATGAAATCCTCCGCATTGTCGAATCCTCGACCGCTCTCGGATTCCGGAAATTCCGTCTCACCGGTGGCGAACCGCTGGTGCGCAAGGACATCGTCGAGATCGCCCGCCGCATCTGGGAGCTTCCCGGCGTGCAAACGCTCGGTCTTTCCACCAACGGGCTCATGCTCAAGGAACTCGCAGTCCCACTCAAACAGGCCGGCGTGCGCTCGGTGAACATCAGCCTCGATTCGCTCGATGCCACATCCTATCAAAAACTAACAGGTGGACGGCTGGAAAACGCGCTCGAAGGCATCAGTGCGGCGGCCGCCGCCGGCTTCGAAGTGGTGAAGCTCAACTGCGTGCTGTTGCGCGGCATCAACGACGATCAAATCCCCGCTCTGGCGAAATTTGGCACCGCGCTCGGCATGCCCGTGCGTTTCATCGAGCTCATGCCACTCGCTCCCGGCGGACCGATCAACGACAGCCATTTCATGTCCATCACCGAGGCCATCAAGCGCCTCGCCGCCCATGGCCCGCTCGAACCCGCCACCGACAAGCCATCCGGTCATGGCCCGGCACGGTATTTCCGTTTCGGCAATGGCCACGTCGGCTTCATCGGCTCGGTCACCTGCGCGGATTTCTGCAAGGACTGCAACAAGCTCCGCCTCACCTCCGACGGCAAACTCCGCCCTTGTCTCGGCCGCCACGGGGAGATCGACTTGATGCCAGCCCTGCGCGGCGAGGCGGCAAATATCATCGATGCCTTTCACGAGGCCATCGCCAACAAACCGGAAGCCCACACCTTCGCCGATGACTTCCAAGTCCAGCGCCCGATGACCGCCATCGGCGGGTGATTCCCCAGTGCCATATCGATGCGCTCGCGCCAGCAGCAGGTATTCGCATTCTGGGGGAGGAATCTGAATGGCATGGCATCATGCGTGCCATTGCAGTGCACCGGACCGGTCGGCTGGAGACCGGCGAGTCCGCTGTGCTCTCATTGCAGTAATCCCAGCGTGTCGCGTGCGGTAAGGTAGATACCTGCAACAAGCATAATGCCGCCGGTGACCCTGAGAACCACGGGTTGTGCCTTGTGGATGCCCCCTGCGAGTTTCGACGCCATCCGGCTGCTGAAGATCATGACCAGCGCGAAGGCCGCAACCGGAGCCGCGGTGCCGATACCGAAGAAAGTAACCGGCAGGATGATATTGCCGCTGCCCAGCGCCAGCGGAATCAGGCTGCCAAAAAACAGGGCGGCGGATACCGGACAGAATGACAGCGCGAAGAGAAAGCCGAGCACCAACTCGCCCAGCAATCCACGGGATGCCCACTTCTTCGCGCTGACTTGGCTGGCGGCACCCATGCTGATCGGCAGTGACAGGAGCCCGGTGAGGATCATGCCGACAAGAATCAACAACGGCCCTAACAACGGCGTCATCCATCGCTGCAGACTCTGAGAAAGCGCCGGGGCCGATGCCAGTCCGAGCGCCAGCAGGCCGGCGATGGCGGCGTAGGCGGCGACTCTCCCGAGGGTGTAAGCCACGGTGCCGGTGATGGCGCGTCCGCGGCTACCGACGCGTCTTGCGAGATACGCGGTGGCCGCCAGATTGGTGGCCAAGGGACACGGGCTGACTGCGGTGAGCAGCCCCAGCCAGAGCGCTCCACCATAGAGTGCGGCGACGGTGGTCATGATTTCAGGTGCTTGCGGATCGGTGCCGCAAGATAGGCGCGGAAAGTCTCCGGTTCGTCCAGCAGATCCCAGACTTTTTCCATGTTGCTCCATGAGACTTCCTTGCCATCAACCTGCAAACTGATGATCACCGACTTCGTGGTGAGTTGATAGTCCTTCGTGTAATGGCGGTTTGCCGGTTCATCGACGTCAATCACCAGGAACACCAGTTTCCTGCTGCCAAGCTCTTCGGCGAAATCCTTCTGCGCGGTTTCGGTGGAAAGAGCCTCGATCTTCTTGCAGGATGAGCAGCGGATGCCGGAGCGAAAATAGGTCATGACGACCTGGTTTCCCGCGACGACCGGAAGCGCCTCCTGCACCTTCGGGGCGGAGGCGACTTCGGCGATGGCCTTGGATTTCGTGAATTCGCGTTTGGCCCAGACAGCCAGGCTGCCCAGTGCGAGAATGAGCAGAACGCTGCGTAATACTTGCCTTGCGATCATGGTATCAGTTGATTCGTATGCTCTATTCCTTGAGCATTTCTTCAAGCTCCGCATCGGAAGGAACCTTGCCGGCGGCTTTGAGCTTGCCATCCACGACCAGCGCCGGGGTGATCATTACTCCGAAGTCGGCGAAACGCATGAAATCGGTGATTTTTTCCAGTTCATAGTCGAGGCCGAGACGGTCGGCGGCGGCTTTGGTGGCGGCGGTGAGGGTGTTGCATTTGGCACAACCGGTGCCAAGGATTTTCAGGTTCATGATGGTGTGGTTTGTTTGATGTTAGTTTGCAAAAGAGGCACCGAAAGCCCAGCCGGTGAGGGTGGCGAGGCCAACGGTGAGTCCGACGAAAGCAAGAGTTTTGCGGGTACCGAGGATCGAGCGGATGACGATCATGTTCGGCAGGCTGAGCGCGGGACCGGCCAGCAGCAGCGCCAGTGCGGGACCCTTGCCCATCCCACTGCCTAGCAGTCCCTGGATGACCGGGATTTCCGTAAGGGTGGCGAAATACATCAGCGCGCCTGCCACCGAGGCGAAGGCGTTTGCCCCCAGCGAATTACCACCTAACAGTGATGCGATCCACTCCGAGGGAATCAATCCTTCGTGACCGGGACGACCAAGCAGGAAACCCGCCACCAGCACGCCGCCTACAAGCAGCGGGATGATTTGTTTGGCATAAGACCAGGATTGTCCGAACCACTCGCCGGTTTCTCCGGGTTTTCCTGCGGTCATCCAGGCGAGGCCGGCTGTCGCGGTGAGAAATGCGGCTTCGGACCTGCCTAAAACTAGGGCTGCGGCGGCAGTGGCTGCCGCAGTGGCGAGCACCCTCCAGACGGGACACCCGTGCCAGCGCCAGAGCATGATTCCTAACAATACGGCGAATCCCGATGTGACCGCCCATTTCACGGCGTAAATGGATCCGAAAAAACCAGAGTCGCCCGTGCCACCCCAGTTGGCGAAAATGAGGATGCCCACCAGCACGGCGATGAACGAACTCGTCTGCCACAGCGGACGGGTCGGCTCCTCGACCGGAATCTGCACGGCCGCGGCGTGGCGTGCGCGTTCTTCCTTGCGGAACAGCCAGGCCATCGCAACGCCGATGACCACGCTGAAGACCATCGCGCCGATCGCCCGGGCCGCGCCGAGTTCCCAGCCCAGCACCCGGGCGGTTAGAATGATCGCCAGGGCATTGATCGCCGGGCCGGAGTAGAGAAACGCGGTGGCTGGGCCGATGCCAGCGCCGAGTCGGTAAATTCCGGCGAACAAGGGCAGGACGGTGCAGGAACACACCGCGAGGATCGTACCGGAAACCGAGGCCACACCGTAGGCGACGACGGGTTTCGCCTTGCTTCCGAGATAGCGGATCACCGAGTTCTGGCTGATGAATGCTCTAATCGCCCCGGCAATA
Organism: Akkermansiaceae bacterium; assembly: GCA_041753485.1. GTDB lineage: Bacteria > Verrucomicrobiota > Verrucomicrobiia > Verrucomicrobiales > Akkermansiaceae > Luteolibacter. Next base: position 14,057 of record JBGSUP010000299.1, on the reverse strand, counting down.
AAAAACGCGGGCAGCAGACACAGGATGACATGTTCGCGGGCATACCAACGGGCGAGTTCCAGCGATTCATTCACCGCCCTGTCGAAACGCGGCGTGCCGACCGGAAGAAAAAACAGCGCCGCGAGAATCCCGATGAGCCATGCGGCGGTCTTGAGTTCGGCGGCGGGGATTTTCATGCGGGCGCGGTGCTTGCAGTGCTGTCACAGGTGCCAACGCAGAGGGAAATCTCCAACACACATGGCATCATCAGCCGGTAGAAGATTTTTTTGCCGCGCTTTTCATCCGCGATCACCCCGGCGTTCTTGAGGACCAGCAAATGCTGCGAAACCGTCGGCCCGCTGAGTTGGCTGAATTCCGTCGGCTTCAACAACTCGCAGACACAACGCTCTCCCTGCGCCAACCGGTCCACAATCGCCAGACGCGCCGGATGCCCCAGTGCTTTGAATACGGCCGCTCGCTCTCGCAAAGTCATGGGTTTATATTTCGCGAAATAACGAAACTATTCAACAGATCTTTGTGAAATTGCTCAAATCAAGGCTGGGGTTGGCTGGTTTGCCCCTAATCGGCACGATTTTCCACATGAAACCAGAGCTTGCTGCGGCACCGGCATTTGTGTTTGAGCCCAGCGGCCAGCTCCATCGCCGCCCATCTCGTGTTCAGGAAAGGCCGCAATAAGCGACATGCGGTAGATTGCGATTGAACCGCCGCCGCCCTGCCTGGCCGTCACCGGAGCATGGTTTTCAACTGGTTTCCCCGGCTTGTCTGGTGGCGCGGCAGGCATTGCTTTCGAAGCAAGCGCGGTCCTTGTCGCTGAGGGCGGCGACGCCATGGTTTGCAGCTTCGTCGGCGATGGCTTGGGGGAAATACTTGCGGCGCAGGCGCAATGCCACGTGGACTAGCCCGATGAGCACCGGTACTTCGATGAGCGGGCCGACGACCGTGGCGAAGGCGACGCCGGAAGTGATGCCAAAAACCGCGATGGCCACGGCGATCGCCAACTCGAAGTTGTTTCCTGATGCGGTGAAGGCGAGGGTGGCGCTGCGGCTGTAATCCGCCCCCGCCCACTTGCCCATGAAGAAGCTGACGCCGAACATGATGATGAAATAGGTGGCAAGCGGAAGTGCGATGGCCAGCACGTCAAGCGGGAGCTTGACGATCTTGTCGCCCTTAAAGGTGAACATCACGACAATCGTGAACAGCAGCGCGAGCAGAGTGATCGGAGAAATGCGGGGAATGAATTTCTCATCATACCATTCCTCACCCTTGATAGGCAGGAGGATTACCCGACTCATCACTCCGGCAGCGAAGGGAATGCCCAGATAGATCGCGACGCTGGCGAAGATCTGGCCGATGGTCACATCTGCCAGCGTCTTGCCGCCGAGTCCCTGCACGGTGGACAAGTCAATGCCGATCAAGCCCGGCAGCCAGGTGACGAAGACCCAGGTGTAAACGCCGAAAAAGACGATTTGAAACACGCTGTTGAGGGCGACCAATCCGGCGCAGTATTCGGAACTGCCCTTCGCGAGCTGATTCCAAACGAGGACCATGGCAATGCAGCGTGCGATGCCGACCATGATCAGCCCGACCATGTATTCTGGCTGGTCGCGCAGGAAAAGCACCGCCAGCACAAACATGAGCACCGGCCCGACGATCCAGTTTTGCATGAGGGAAATCCCCAGGACTTTGGTGTCTCTGAACACTTTGGGCATTTGCTCGTATTTCACTTTCGCCAGCGGCGGATACATCATGAGGATGAGGCCTGCAGCGATGAGCATGTTGGTCGTGCCCACGGTGACGGGTGCGAAGAAAGCCCCGGGATCGGCGATCAGGAAATAACCCGCCCCCACCCCGATGGACATGGCGACGAAAATCCAGAGCGTCAGGTAACGATCAAGGAACGACATGTTTCTTGCGACGGAATCGGACATGATGGTTTGAGGTGGATTATTCAGCAGCCACAGCCCGAACCGCCGCAGCAGCCACCGCCAGATTCTGGCCGGTTGACGGATTTTCCACTGCTCAGCAGCCCGAAGCCGCCAAGGATGACGCGGCGGACCGGCACGCCGGTCTCCGGATGATTGGTCAGCGGTTGGTCATTCATGCTTTGCTTGTGCTCGAAATATTCCGGTTTTTCGCCGGGGTTCGACGGGATGGTTTCGTAAACGTAGGTGGTCATGATTGGTTGGAGTGGGATGGAATGCGAAGTTGGATCATGCCGTCCTCGACATCGAGGATGCGGTCGAAGACATCGAGCGTGCGGTGATCGTGGGTGACAACGATGACACCGGCGTTTTTCTCGTGCGCGATCTTGGCGAAGAGTTCCATTACCTGGCGGCCTAACGGACCGTCGAGCGCTGCGGTGGGCTCGTCGGCGAGGATGAGGCTGGGGCTGTTGGCCAAAGCACGGGCGACGGCGACCCGCTGTTGTTCGCCGCCGGAGAGGGCGACGGGCAGGTTGTTGGCGCGTGGACCGATGCCCAGGTAGTCCAACAGTTCCATGGCGCGCTTGCGGGCGAGTTTGGGCGGGGTGTCATTCACTTCGAGCGCGATCCGCACGTTCTCCACGGCGGTGAGAAACGGGATGAGATTGGCTTTTTGAAATACAAACCCAAGATGCTGGCGGCGGAAAGCGCGGAGGTCCACAAGCGCTCGCGGCCCGTCCATCACCGGCCTGCCACCAATGGAGATCTGACCGGAGGTCGGTGGATTGATCAACGCCATCGCGGTAAGGAGAGTGGATTTGCCGGAGCCGCTGGGGCCGAACATGCCAACGATTTCTCCCTGCGCGATGCGCAACGTGGCGTCGCGCATGGCGATGACTTCCGTATGGCCGCTGCCATAGACTTTCCGCAGGCGGGTGACCTCGACCGCGGGCGTGGTGGTTATGGCAGCGTCGTTCATGCGGAAAGGACGGTATTGGGTTCCACGTTCATGGCTTTCCAGATGCCCAGCAGGCTGGCGAGGGTGGAGATGACGACGACGATGATGGCAAGGCTGACAAGGTCCGAGGGATCGATCAGAACGAGGCGGGGGAACCTGGGAAACGCATATTGACCGAGCCACCATGCCAATCCGTATCCGAAAGCGCCCATCAGCAATGCCTGTTGCAGAATGAGCCCACCGATGACTCCGTTGCGCGCTCCGATCAGTTTGAGCAGCGCGATGTCGCGGATCTTGTCGAGTGTGAGCGTGTAAATAATGAGCGCGATGATGATGGTGGATATGATGATCAGCAGTGCGCGGAAAAGCCCGAGTTGACGCTTCGCCTTGTCCACCATTCCGGAGAGCAAAAGGTTCTTTTGCTCCTGCGTGGAATAAACGGTGATGTCCGGCCAACTGGCCAGTGTGCGGCGAACGGCTGCGACATCGGCTCCGGGTCGCAGGGTGACCAGCACGGCGCTGACCTGTGGTGGAGCGAGCGCGGGAATGCCCTTGGCCAAGCCAGCCGCCCGATCCATCAGCAGGGGTTGCAGCCTTCCCAAATCTATCGATTCAACCCGCGCGCGGCGTGCGGCGCGCTCCAACCGCATCGCTTCTCCCGGTTGATCGAACTGGATCGCCATCGCATCGCTGACGGTGAAGAAGGTGAGTCCGTCGCCGCCGGTGCCGACCATGCCGCGGGTAAGTCCTACGACTTGATAGAAGTCCTTGCCCAGGCGGACGCGAGCTCCAAGCGGAAGTTTCAACGACTGATCGGCGATCATTTCGTAGTGGGCCTGCCGCAGCGAACGCCCCGCAACGAGCGTGACCCAGTCGCCTCGATCCTCCGGCCAGGAAAGGCCCTGCACCACCATGCGCAGCGGACGGCCCAGATGCTCGCGTTGGATCGTATGGGAAACGAAACGCCGGGCTTGTGCCACGCCCGGCACCGCCCGCAGGCGGTCTTCAAGATTGGCGGGAATGCGGGAGATTTCCGCAAACGGGCCGCGGGTACTTCCCTGCACGATCCACAGGTCCGCCCCGACCTGGTCCACTAACAGGGTGGCCTCGTGAATCAGGCCGCGATAGATGCCGCCCATGCCCATCACAATCATGAGCAAGAGCCCGATGCCCACACTGGTGAAGGCGAATCTTCCCGCATTGTGGCGGATGTCGCGGATTGCAAGATTCATGGCACTTTGATGCGTTGGCCCTCCACAATTTGCGTTTTCCGACTGTCGGGCGCTCTCACGACCTGATCGCCGGCAGCCAGTCCCCTCGCCACGGAGATCTGGTCGTTACCGCGCAGGCCGGGTGTGATTTCACGCCACTTCGCCTTGCCGCCCGCGATAATGAAAGCTCCCGCACGCCCGTCTTTCCATGCCACAAAGGCAACTGGCAGCAGGACCGCATTGGGCTCTCGCCCGGTCTCGATGAAAACCTCGGCACGTTGGCCGATGGTCCAGTTTTCCGGCAAGGTGGTGGCCTGCACGTCCACCAGGAACTCGCGGGTTTCGCGGTCGGTTTCGCGGCCGAGGCGGGACACTTTTCCCGGATAGCTGCGAGTCGGTGCCGCGCGAAACGTGATGCGGGCGGCTTGGTTTACCCTCAAGGATGGCATCGCCGTTTCATCCACCCAGGCGCTCACCCAGATTTCATCGAGCGAAATGATCTCCATCAATGAAGCTCCCGGAACCAACATTTCACCGGCATCGCGGTCGCGCCGAATGATGAGTCCGTCATAGGGAGCGTGGATCTCGGTAAACGCGAACTGTCTCTGGCGGAATAAAAGGGTCTTTTCCGCGACCACGATCTGGCCATCAGCCTCGGCGATGGCCGCGTTCGAACGCTTGAAATCGGCTTCGGCCACAAGCAGAGCTTCGGCGGATTTGTCCGCATCCGATTGGGAAACCGCTTTGGTGGCGACCAGCTTGACCATGCGATCATGATCGAGCCGCGCCTGGGTCAGCACCGCCTCCGAGCGAGCGAGATCGGCATGCACCCGCTCGGCGGTTTGCCTGGCCGCCGCGAGTGTGGCCTCGGCGATGGCGACTTGCTGTTTAGATTCCGAATCATCGAGCCTGGCGAGGAGTTGGCCGCTCTTGACTGTATCCCCCTGATCGACCAGCACTTCCATCAGCCGCTCTTGGATGCGGGCACTCACCATCGTCTTCACCCGCGCTTCGAGAGTGCCGGTGCCCATGACCTCCGCGATGATTTCGCCGCGGGCAAGCGTGTGCGCGATCACCGGCGACGGCGCGAATTTGAGTTTGTAAACCGCGAGCCCGACGAGGGCGGCGGCGATGAAGGAAATTGCAATGCGGCGAAATGAAGGGCTTTTCATGGTTGCGTGGGTTGGAGTCCGGACGATGCCAAACATGCCAGAGCTTCCGGGCCGGTGGGTTCCTGCGGCTGCCACGGAATCCACGCGGTGCGGGCAGCATGTTTTTCCACCACTTCGCTCAGGTAGCGGCGCTCGGATTGCTCGCGGCGTTGCAACAAGGGGTCGCGGGAACCGCTGTGGCGCAGGCTTTGGTTGATCACCCAGGCGAACGGCTCGATGCGGGCGCGGCGCAGGTCGTCCTGCAAGTCGGCGGCCTCGTGGACCGGCGTGGCTTCCGGCAGGGTGACTAACAAAATTCGGGTGAATGCCGGATCGCGCAGACGCTCCAGCAGTTTGAGCACTTCCTCTGGCTGGGTGCTGCGCGCCTGGCGCTCCATCTCGCGCTGATAGGCCTCGCTGGCATCGAGCAGCAGCAAGGTGTGGCCGGTGGGGGCGGTGTCCATCACCACGAAACGATCGGTGGCTTTGCCGACCTCGCGGGCGAATGCGCGGAACACGGAGATCTCCTCGGTGCAGGGTGAGCGCAGGTCTTCCTCTAACAACATACGCCCGGCCTCGTCCATCGCAGCACCCTGGGCGGCCATGACCTCACTCTGATAAGCTGCCGTCTCAGCGGCGGGGTCGATCCTGCTGAGTGTGAGCCCATCCACCTGTCCGGCGATCGTCTGCGCCACGTGCGCGGCGGGATCGGTGGTGCTGAGATGCACTGCATGGCCGCGTTTTGCCAACATCACGGCAATGGCTGCGGCGACGGTGGTCTTGCCCACGCCGCCCTTGCCCATGGTCATGATGACGCCGTTGCCTTGTTGTTCGATGTCGGCCACGAGTTCTTCGAGAGTTTCCATGTCCGGTGCGATCCATGAGTCATCGGGCGGCGCGATGGCGGCAGGTATATCGTGGTCCAACAAGAGTCGCAGGCCGTGAATGCCGAGGATGTTCACCGGGCGAAGCGGCACGATGAAACCCGGTAGACTGTGGATGAAATCATCCGCCGCTTCCAAGGCGGATTCACCTCGCCGCCACATCGCCAGCGCGGTCATATCTTCGGGGCATTTCATTTCAAAAAAGCCGTTGATGATGAGGCTTTGATTCTCCACGCCAAGTGCGCACAATTCCCTGGAAGTGCGCTCCGCCTCGTTGAGGGCCGCGAGTTGCGGACGACTCACTAATATGAGCTTTGTCATGGAAGCATCGGCCAGGGTCTTCACCGTGGTTTCGTAAATGACGCGTTGTTTCTCCAAACCCGCAAGCGGACCAAGGCAGGAGGTGCCACTGGTGTTGTTGTCAAGAAACCGGTCCCACGCCTTGGCGAGACTCATGAGACGCAAGGTATGCCCGGTCGGCGCGGTGTCGAAAATGATGTGGTCATACTCCTTGGCTGAATCCGGATTGCCGATCAATCCCGAGAACTCATCGAAGGCCGCGATTTCCACCGTGCAGGAGCCCGAAAGTTGCTCCTCCATGCTGCGCAAGGCCGACTCAGGCAGCAACCCACGCATCGGACCGATCAACCGCTCGCGATAGGCGGCGCCGGCTGCGATCGGGTCGATGTTCATCGCATCCAGGCCCGGCAGCGCTGCGACCGCAGTGGGTGCGCTGGTCAGATGCGTCTGCAGCACTTCATCCAGATTGGATGCCGGATCAGTGCTGACCAACAACACGCGCTTGCCGGCTTCGGCGAGTTTGAGCGCAGTGGCACAGGAAAGCGATGTCTTGCCCACGCCACCCTTGCCGGTGAAAAACAAATAGCGAGTGGTGCCTGTGGGATCGGGCTGATAGAGGGGGAGCTTCATCAAAGTTAATCCATAAGATGGTGGGTGGCCGGACGCCGGACAGACGGCAGGCAAGATTCTCGCTCTCAGCGACGGGCTGGAGACCCATCCTCCGTCATTCCAAGTGCCGCACGGATCCAATCCGGGCGTTCGTCCCGATTCGGGTAGCGGCCTTTGAGTTTCAATTCGCCATCCCAGAAAATCAGCGGCAGCGCTTCGGATCCATCCGTTTCCAGCAGCGTTTTAACAGCCGGATTCAGCACAAACGCCATGGGTTCCTGGCCGAGATTGTGGCGTTTGATCTGGATGCCGTGCGTGTCCAGTTGCGCAAGCATGGCCGCGAAGCCGACGAGATCGGGGTCAATGTCAGTGCCGCAAATTCCGGTCGGGCAGCACATCGGCGGATCGTAAACTTGGATGGTATTCATGGTCTGGTTTTCATTTCGTCACGACGCCCGTCGGCATAAGCCTCGAAGACTCTTTTGATTTCGTCGCGCACGCGGCGGAAAACGGCGAATTGTTCCTCTTCGTCGCCCGCGGCATGGGCGGGATCATCGAAGCCCCAGTGGTGGCGGTTGAGTTGGCCGGGAAAGATCGGGCAGGCTTGCTCGGCGTTGCCGCAGACGGTAATCACGGTCTCCACGTTCTGTTGGAGGAATTCGTCCATGTGCTTGCTGCGATGGCCGGATAGATCGATCCCGATCTCGGCCAAGGCACGGATGGCGAGCGGATGGACGTAGCCGGCGGGTTTTGATCCGGCGCTGCGCACCTCAAGCAAGTCACCTGCGGCATGGCGCAGGATTCCTTCCGCCATGTGGCTGCGGCAGGAATTGCCGGTGCAAAGGACGAGCACGGTGGGTGGATGTGGCTGGTTCATGGGGTATTCAAGTGGATTTCGGATCACAGGCGATGGCACCGAGGCGCTGCCGGTCTTCGCGGAACATCGGGTTTTCAGCGAAGCAATCCTGCAGACAGGACAGATTTGCCGCGAGCTCGGGTGTCAAGTCGACCGGCAGCGAATAAATCCGCCAGGTGCCGCGCACCTCGCTCACCACCATTCCGTGCCGCCGCAGGTAGGCGAGATGCTGGGATGTCCGCACCGGACCGATGCCGAGCACTCTCTCCAGATGGCAGACGCATTGCGGGCCGACGGATAGCAGGTTCAAAATGCGCAAGCGGTTCAGGTCTCACAGGCACTTGTAAATCGCGATCAATTGACCGGCGGTTTGGGGCTCAGCGCTCATCATGGGCGTTAAATAAGCCCTAAATTAAATAAGCGCAAATTAAAATTTTACCACCTTGCCCGGGCTGCGATCACGCCGCTCAGGCCGGATTCGTTTTGGCCGGACCCGTGGATCCGGTAGTCTTCATCGGTCAGGTTTTCGATGCCGCAGGTGAGATCGAAGTGATCATTGCACTTCCAGCCGACACGCAGCGAGGCGACGAGGTAGCCGGGCGTGCCATGTGTGGGGATGCGTTGGTTGTCGGCAGCCTGGTCTGCGGCGGTGATGCGGTCCTCGGTATCTGCGGCAAGCAGGCGGCCCTCGATCCAGAATTTTTCCGACGGATCCGCCCAGCGCAGGGCGATGGAGCCGGTGAGCGGGAGCTGGCGGGTCTGTGGTTTGTCTTCGAGCGGGCCACCGAGATATGCGGGCTCCCGCGAGCGTCCGTCCTGCCAGGCGGCGAAGCCGGCAAGCGTCCACTGCGGGTGGAAGCGCCACGCGCCCTCCAGTTCGATGCCGTAGAGATAGGCCTTTGCGGCGTTGGTGGTGACGGTGGTGTTGCTGCCGGAGGTGACGGGCACGCCGGTGATGAGGTCGTTCACATCGGTGTGAAAGACGGCGCAGGCGAGCGAAGTGGTATCTGTGGCATGGCGGACGCCGAGTTCATAGGTGACGAACTCCTCGGGATCGACGTCGGTGGAGCCACGCGAATCATTGCCGGCGCGTGAGGTGAGGTTGCCCGTGAGGTCGTCGAGATTCGGCGCGCGAAAAGCTTGGGAAATGCCGCCGAAGAGTCTCCACTCGGGATTAATGCGGAAAAGCCCGCGCAGCGATCCGACGAGCGCATCCCAGTCCGCCGACTCGTTTTCACGCAGCGCTCCGGTGCGATCGTAAAATCGTCCGAGCGAGGCCTCGGCGCGGGTGTAGCGGGCACCGGTGGTGATTTCGAGGGCATCGATGGGTTTCCAGACATACTGCGCGAACGCGCCGAGAAGATCGTATTCCGAATCGTCCGCCACAGGCAGGCTCTCGCGATAATTGGTTCCGGCGACGTTGTTTTGATAGCCGGAGGAATCGACATCGTCGTGATGGAAATCAAGGCCGTAAACCAAAGCGCCCGGACCCGCGGTGGATTCGAGCACGAGATCAAAGCCGAGGGTTTCCACATCGATGTTAGAACCGCGCAGGCTGTTCTCGGCGGGAGTGCGGTTTTGGAACTCGGAATCCGTCGAGGATTGCCACGAGACAGTGGCGTTCCAACGATCGATGAACGAGGCAGCCTGCGGGTTCTCCCCGGCGTAGCGGAGATAAGTGAGCGAGCGTTCCTGATCGTGGGTGTTGGCAGCCCATCTTCCGGGTGCGGTGACGTGCGACCCATGGATCCAGCCAGGGTTGTTGAGTGTGCGGTGCCAGCGGGAAATGTCGTCCTGATTGAGATATTGGTGGGCGAAAGTAGCGGTGGAATCCGCAGTGACCGCCCAGTCCGCGCGGAAATCGAGCCCCTGCTCCGGGTAGCCGGTGCCTTTCATGCGCCCGACCGCGTCGTCTTCGATATCGCCGAAATCCTTGGCGGACAGACCGAGCCAAACGCCGAATTTCCCGCCCACACCGGCCTCGGACTCCAATCTTCCGATGTGGCTGCCTTGGCCGTTGGTGCGGTATTCATAGGAAGCTGATCCGCCGAAGAACTCTTCTCCCTCCGCTCTGACGCGGAAGTCCGAGAACTTGCTGAAGGCGTTGAGCGTGCCGCCTGCCGCGTCGGATCCGTAAAGCACGGAACCCTGGCTCTTGATCAGTTCGATGCGGTCGATGGCCAGCGCGTCCACCGTGTTCCAATACTGGACGGGACCGCTGCGCCAAGTGGAGTTGTTGACACGGATGCCATCCACCAGCAGCAGGTTCTGACGCCCGGTGAAGCCGCGGATGAAGGGCGAACCATGGCCGTGCGCGGTTTTCTGTACCAGCACGCCCGGCGTGTATTGCAGCGCCTCGGGCAGCGTGCGGCGCTGGTTGTCACGGATGAAATCCGAATCGATGACTGCGGTGGAATATGGAGCGCGGCTTGCGGATTCTTCCGTCCGTGAAGCCGTGACCACCAGCGGATCGAGAAAGTCCTGGCAGAAACCAAGCGGCGGAACGCTGAAAACAATGAATACAATGCGTTTGCACATGGGATGCTGCGAGCGAAAAACTTGGACGCAGGGTATGAAAAAGCAATCATTTCCCCGCCGCTCGGCACCGCAGCAACTCAACCGTTCTGCTTGTTGCGCAATTCCTGCAAAGTGCGCTTTTCCTTGTCGGTGATCGGATACGGCCCGGCAAACTCCAGGCGACGGCGATGAGGTGGACGAGTCCTGGCGGCAAATGCCTGGCGGTCCTTCAGGTAATAAAGGATGTAATAGTGCTGTCGGCTGTTGTCGGTCTCCGCGAGAAAATCCGGCACGCCACGTTTTGCCACGAACAAGTCAAGATCGGGATAAATGCGCATCAGCGAAGTCAGCCGGTAATTACCGAAGGTTTTGGGCTCGGCGTTCACCAACATGATTTGGTTTCGGGCCATCGAGGAGGCACTGCCGGGAAGCCCGGACTCCTCAAAACTCGTGCAGGAAACCAGCGCCGCGACCGACAGCGCCGCAGCGACTCCCATTCCCCCGGCGATACGCTTCCATGCCATGCGGATGCGGTTCATAGCCTCACTCTGCGCGTGCGCCCCCGCGGCCTTTCCCAATCCGGTCGGTTTCAATCAGCGATTCAATCATTTTCACATTCGGTCGGCTGGCTTCGGAGTCCACGAAAAATGCGGTTTCCATCGGTACCAGGAATTCCACTGCCGAGTTGATGCCGATCAATCCGCCATGGGCATCCACCACCGGACCACCGCTGTCGCCCGGTTGGAGCGGGATATCGATCTTGAACTTCCGCGTGCCGGTGAAGGCTTGTTCCGGCGGCAGAGACGTGCCGAGTTTCCCCCACTCGGACTTGAAACCGGTGGCGATTCCACCGTGAATCAACGGGGTGCCCAGCGGCAACCAACGATCCGGCGCGGTGAAGCGGTAGTATCGGGGTGTGTTCCGTTCAATGTGGAGAAGCGCGAGATCCGCACGCTCGGAGCGCCAAACGACCCGCGCCTTGTGCGGGGCCAGGTCTCCGTTCACCCCGTAAATGACAAACACGTTCCGTCCGGCCATGCGTGCCAGGACATGATCGGCCGTGAGGAAATATCCGTCCGGCGAAATGGGGGTGGCCGAGCCGCCATCCGCGTCTCCCGGGTCGTGCGACGCGGAAAAGCCACGATTCACCCACCGGTTGAGGTTTTCCCGATCGGTAACGATGACGGCACTCACCCGCTGCAGGACCAGTGCGCGTGCCGCAGGGCCGGGAATCTCCGGATCCGGCGGCGGAGCCACCGCACATGCCTGCAATAAAATCACCGCAAGCAACAGGCCGGGAAAACACGCGAATCGTTCCATCCGGGCGGAGGAAAGCACAGCCACCCGCCCTCGTCACATCCGATTTCAAAAATCCTCCAACAATTGCTCGACCACCCGCCGAAAGGGTGCCGCCATCGCCAGCGTCGGCAGTTCGTCCCCATTGACCCATGCGTCGCCTGCCATGGGATGAAACAAGGCTCCCGCGGTGTTTCCATCATGCACCCGCAAGTTCACCTTGTAACGGGTGATCGCGTATCGGTGTTCCGCAAGAACCGGCAAGTGATCGATTTCCGCAGCCTCGCGGACCGGCAGTTTCCATAAACCGGTCCGGCGACTTCCCGTCTCGTGATGGAGTAGCAAGCGCCCCTCCCCATCGCGCAACCACAACGCATGCTCGGCCACCGCAGTGATGGCGATCTTGCGGCCCTTCACCGGCAGGCCCGAAGGTTCGCGGGTCCGGCAAAACCGTGCCACCGGACAGGCCATGCAATCCACTGCCGAAGGCCTGCAAAGCGACTGCCCGAGCTCCATCAACGCCGCATGATACTCACGTGGCCGCCCGGAATCCGCCAGACTCCCAGCCCATGACCAAACCCGCTTGAGACCCGCCGCCTCATCGACGGGATCGGAGAAATCCATCAGCCGCGAGATCACCCGGCATACATTTCCGTCCACCACGATCGCCGGCAAACCGAACGCGAAGGCCCGCAAGGCTCCGGCCGTGTAGCGCCCGATGCCCGGCAGCGCCAACAAGTCATTCAACTCATGCGGAAACACTCCGTCATGCCTTGCAAGCAGCGCTCGCGCCGTTTCGCGCAGCATTCTCACCCGCCTGTAGTAGCCAAGGCCCTCCCACGCCTTCAACAAGGCCGCTTCCTCCGCCACAGCCAGCGCTTTCACATCCGGAAAAGCCGCCAGGAAACGCGTGAAATAACCCTTCCCCAACACGGTTGGAATCTGCGTTTGTTGCAGCATCACCTCGGAAACCAAAATCTCATACGGCGCACGCGTCCGCCGCCAGGGATAATCCTTGCCATGGCTCCCGAACCATCCAAGCAACGCATCCCGGAACTCCGCGCGGCACTCCAAGGCATCCATCTCGAATCGCGGTTTCAACACGCCCGCAACCTTTGGCCATTTCCCCCTGCCCGCCAAGCCAATCCATGCGGCAGAGCAAAACCCTCGGCCTACGCGATCACGTCATGGCAATCCGGCCGTTTTGTGGCATGCTCTCTTTCGTAAGGGATAGCACAATTGCCCCCCCAAAGGGCCCACGGGCGTCGGAACTAGGGATCCGACGCCCGTGGTTTTTCCCGCCTCAGGCACCGGAACTCGCGCCTGCACTGGAGCCCTACGGCTGGGTTGCAATGGACACCTTGAGCCTCGCGAAAAGCGGACCCTCAAGTGCCATGGGAATCGCCACTCGCACCAGATCGATTCCCGGACCGGCACCATTCTCCAACACCTGCTCCACCTCCCCGTGAACGCCATCAGCCGTCGTCCATGATCCGGCGAGATCCGTGCTCCACTCGACCTCGATTTGTGCGGCCGAATCGTTTTTCGCACGATGGGTCAGACGATAAGTGAAAATCAGGTTCCCGCCGCCTTGCGGATTCTCTGGATCCAAAAGTTCCACGGCTGCAAACGGCAGCAGTCCCGCATCCATTCTATTCGCAGGATCACCGCCAATCACGTATTCAACCGCATTGCTGATCGCGTCGCCATCCACATCCGCTGTCGGGTCGGAGCCGGGTTGAAAGCCCCCGATCCACTCGGTAAATGGAATTCCTTCCACCGTGATGGTGATGGTCGCTTCCACCGGCGGAGCAATGCCGTCGCTCACCGTGAACGTGAAGCTCGCAGTGCCGACAAAATTCTCCGCCGGGGTGTAGGTCAGGTCCGGCGCGTCACCTGTCAAGGTTCCGCTCGAGGGCGCGGCAGGCACGTCATAGGTCAGTTCGTTGCCATCGATATCACTGCCGGAGAGCGTGATCACCACGGGATTATTCTCGGAGACGGCCAGCGACTGAGCGTTCGCCACCGGCGCGTCGTTGACTGCCGCCACGTTGACCGTGACGGTCGCGGCGGTGAGCGAACTGGCACTGCCGTCGGTGACGAGATAAGTGAATGTGGCCGCGCCATTGAAGTCTGGCGCCGGGCTGAAGGTCACGCTGCCATCGCCGTTGAGCACCGCGCCAGCACCCGCCACGCTGGCGATCGTAAGCGGGGAGTTCTCGACGTCGGTGTCGTTGCCGAGCAGGTCGGCGGCAAGATAGGTCACCGGGGTGTCTTCGGTGGCGGCCAGCGTGTCATCGACGGCCAGCGGCGCGTCGTTGACCGCCGCCACGTTGACCGTGACGGTTGCGGC
>JBGSUP010000298.1:0-16493 GCA_041753485.1 Akkermansiaceae bacterium | reverse complement strand
GCGCGGCCACACCCTTCGCGCCGGACACCCTTAACATGCGCAACCAGGCGCACACCGAGCAGGTGGAACTCCACGGCACCACCACCGCCTTCAGTTTCGAGCTCGAACTCATGACCGAAGTCGCCGATGCCGATGGCGACGGCCTGCCCGACGACTGGGAGTCTTTCTATCAGCTTAGCTCCAGCGACGATGGCTCGGTGGACATCAACAACGGCCCTGCCGGCGACCCCGATCTCGATGGCATGCGCAACGACGTCGAATGGCTGACCGGCCTCAATCCGAAAGTGGACGATCGCAATGCTTATCCGAAACTCAAAGCCGAGCGTCAGGCGGACGGTTCCGTGCGGCTTGAACATCCGGTGATTCCGAACCGGAGGTATCGCATCTGGTGGGGTGAAACGCTTGCGGACTGGAACGCGCTGCTGCCGGATACCGACACCCGCGGACTGGGTGCCGATCCTGAATTCGAGCGCTTTGATCCCGCTCCAGCCGCCAACCAGCCGAAACGCTTCTATCGCTTGGAAATCGCGCCGGCACCCACCAATTGATCCGCCACGCATCCAAGACATGAACTGCATCCCCGCCTTCCTGCTGGCACTGTTTTCCTGCCAGCTTCTCCACGCCGCGCCACTGGCTGATTGTGGCCACCGGCCGTTTCTCGGGCAGGTGCCCGAATCCAATGGTGATCCCGATTTGATCCAGTTCCGCGTGCCCTACGTGGAGATTGGCAATGAAACGGATGTCACGGTCCACACGGTTGTTAGGAAGTTCAACAATCCCTTTGGCATCGCGAACCAGAATGGCGGCACCCTGTTGGTCAAGGGTGGGGGGCAAGTGGCGTGGAAGGAAATCCCGTTGGCCTTCCATGCCAACGCCGGGGATTTCCAATACTGGAAAACCACGTTCCGCCCGTCGGATCCGCTGATCGGCATCGGTCCCTCCGAAGTGATCGAGTATTGTTTCCGACTCACCTTTCACACGGCCGATGGCGGCGCGGAGGTCGATCCCACTTATATCTTCGCTCCTCCGGGATATGGCGATCTGGCAAGCCAGACGACGGGCAGCGAGGCAACCGCGAAGCAGGCTCCCTTCACGATCCGCAGCCGACCGGCCTGGATCTTCCATGCCGACAACCGCGTCACCAACGGCAGCAGCGTGCAATTCTGGTCCAAGGTCGGTTACATCACCGACTCCAACAACCCCGCCACCGGCTGGGCTACCAATGGCGCAGTCTATTACACCACGGACGGCTCGGTTCCGGGCGGCTCCCTTGGTGTGACAAGCGGCGCCAGCCAGGCCGTCGCTTTTTCGTATTCGCATCCGGAAAGCAACAACCAGGGTGAGCAAAGCATTGCCGGCACGCCGATGTGGTGGGTCGCCACCGCGCCCAATCTGCTCCAGGGATTGCCGCTTGGTGCCACCATCCGCTACAAGATCGGCTTCTGGCACTCATCCACCCTTGAGGAGAAGTTCGCCGATCACAATTCCGGGCCGGAAAACCGGATTTTCTCCTTCACCAACGGCACGGTCGGGGACTCGGTATTCACCATTGCCTCGCAAGGCAACGGCACGCTCAATGGCAACTACACCACCACCAAGTTGTTTGTGGATGAAATCGCCGGCGACTCGCAAGCCGTCACCTTCACCTTCACGCCCGGCGAGGAAGCCACCGAGGTGGAACTCGTCACCAATCTCAACCAGCGGGATTTCGCCACCGCCGACAAGAATGGCAATGGCATTGATGACGGCATGGAGTTCAACCAGACCGAGGGCATCATCGGCACTGGCCCGGACTTCTACTATCAGAAACACCTGCTGACCCCGACCGGCAACCCGGGTGAGTATGCGGTCGTCATCCCCGCAACGAAGACCGGGGCCTACCGCGCAAGCGCACGCTGGAAAGTGGCTGGGGATCCTGCCTGGCGCTGGTTCACCAATCCCGCCGCCAAGCGGCGCGACCACGCGCTCACCGTCTCGCCGAAGGACGCCCGTGACATCTCGGTTTATGAAATCAACACGCTCACCGTCGAGGCGAACAGCAATGCGCCCGGCGGCATCGGCGGCTTCATCGAACGCAGCACATTCGAGGATCTGTTCGATGCCGCCAACGCTCCCCGCACCGGCGACGGACGCGGCTTCAACCTCGATTACCTTACGGGTCTGGGAATCAATTGGCTGTGGTTCCAGCCGATTCATCCGCCCGCGGTGGACGGCCGTGAGATCGATCCCGCGACCAGCCCCAGCCAGCCGTATAATCCGGGAAGTCCCTATGCGGTGAAGAATTTCTTCGAGGTCAACCCTTGGATGAGCGCGGATTTCACCAACACCGAGCCCGGCGGCATCAACGGCAGCATCGCCCGCCAGAAGGGCATGGTGTCGTTCCAGGCCTTCGTCGATGCCTCGGATGTGAAAAATGTCGGCATTATGCTCGATGCGCCATTCAACCACAGCGGCTTCGATGTCGAATTCGGCCCGGACTATGGCTTGTTCGAGCGCTTCGGCGAGGCGCTCACGCCCGCCACCGAGATCCGCGGCTATGAGACGCGTTTCTTCAGCCGCACAAACGATTATGCCCAGCGCGCCACGCTGGCTCCGGGCGAGGGCCCCGCCGTCGCCCCCGACCGCGGTGATTTCGGCAAATGGAACGACGTCAAGGATGTCTATTTCGGTCGCTATGACGCGCTGGTGAACCAGAACCCGGCGGACAACGGCAACTACACCAACGAGGGCGACCGCTTCCATTACGATGACGCCAATTTCGCCGACACCGATTTCTATCAGGGGTCCGGCAGCACCCGGCAGCAGAACGTCACCCGCCAGGTGTGGAGATACTTTTCGCGCTATGCCCTCCACTGGCTGGAGAAAACCCGGCCAGCCGGCCAAAACCGCAACAGTGCCAGTGAGCCTGGACTCAGCACCGCCCAGCGCTATGACTGGGACAAGCGCGGGATCGACGGCCTGCGCTGCGACTTCGGCCAGGGCCTGCCGCCACAGGCGTGGGAATACATCATCAACAGCGCACGCGCGCACAAATGGAACTTCGTGATGATGGCCGAGTCGCTCGATGGCGGCGCGGTCACCTACCGCTCGAACCGCCATTTCGACATTCTCAACGAAAACATCGTCTTCCCGCTCAAGTCCGCTGGAAACAGCGCCGACTACCGCGCCATCTTCGATGCGCGCCGCGGCTCCTACGGCCAGGGCCTCGTGCTGCTGAACAACACCTCCCATGACGAGGAGAATTACGAGAATATCTGGTTCGCGCTGATGCGCTACAACGTCTGCTCCACGGTGGATGGCGCGCCGATGATCTTCATGGGCCAGGAACTCGGGGTTACCCGCACCAGCGGTTTCAGTTTTTACGAAACCAACTTCGGCAAGGAAGTCGCCCATTTCAAGAAGTTCAACTCGATGGAGCCCGGATGGCTGAAACGCCTGCCTGTGTCCGGCGGAGGTGCCGGCAGTCCCTTTGGCGAGGAATTCCTCTGGGATGCCTTTGCCGCCGCCGGCCAGGCGCGCCGTTTCAGTCCAGCCCTGAAAAGCAACAACCGTTATTATCTCAACCGCAAGTCCGACGGAGAGCCGAGGAATGAGATCTGGGCAGTCGCCAAATACGGGCAAGCCAACACTTCACCAAACCTAACGGACGTGGTCTTCGCCTTTGCCAACCTGCGCACCGAACAAGGCCCCGCGGACACCTTCGATCTGGATATCCCGGCCAACGGTTCCAACCTCTTCGGCATCAAGCCCGGCCGCGTTTACAACGTCAAGAACATCGCCGCCTACACCAAGATCGATCCCGACCGCCGCAATCAATGGGTCTGGCCGGACGAGGCTGCGGGCGACGCCAACGGCATCCCGGGCGAGGCGGTGTTGGCAAACGGCGTCTTCGTCGCCCTCAACCCGCTGCCCGGCGATACGGCCGGCTGGACCACCGCCCCATACGAGGTCCAGTATCTGAAACTCTACGACGTCACACCGCCGCCCGCACCGGGCGTTCCCGCCGCACAGGATGCCTTGTTTGCCACCGTCATCGGTGATTCCGTCACCTTCGACTGGTCCGCCGCCGCGGACCCGGATGGCGGCATTTCAGGCTACCGCCTGCAACTCGGCACCAGCGCGGGCGCGGCGGATCTGTTCAACTCCGTGCTAACAGGAACGACCCACACCTTCAGCGGTCTGGCCTTCGGCACGGTCGTTTACGCCCGGGTTTCCCAGGTCAACAACGCCGGAATCGAGGGTTCGCCCAGCAGTTCCCCGGCCGGAGTCACCGCGCTGGATCCGCTTGGCGATGCCGATGGCGACGGCCAGCGGAACGCCAGCGAGCACGTCGCGGGCACCAATCCGCTGGACTCCGCCTCGCGCCTGCGGATCATCTCCCACCAAGTCAGCGGCGCCGATGTCTCGATCACCGCCGCCACGGTGGCTGGCAGGAACTATCAACTCGAAACCAGCACCACGCTTATCCCGGGTTCATGGGAAGACGTGGGGGACGCCATCACCGCAGGCAGTTCCAGCACCGTCTTTGCACACCCCGGTGGCGGCGGGGCTCCCAAGCGTTTCCACCGCGTCCGCGTGGTGCCGTGAATTTCCACTCCGCTAAAGCCCGAGCTCCAGTTTCATCACGCGCAGGAAATCCGCCTCGCTCGAGGGAAGTCCGTGGAGGATGCGTTTGTCGCGGATGAGCAACTTGGGAAGCTTGTCGGTGGATTGGGAAAATGCGCGCCACGCGGCGATGTTGGTCTCGATGGATTCGGCGATCCATGGATCCGAGAGAGCCAAGGCGAGTTCGCCTTCCGTCATGACTCCAAGTGCCAGACGCCGCGCGGCTGAAGCGGACGGACCGGCGATGAGTTCCTTGTGAAAGCCGGCGAAGGCCTTCGGTTTGCCGCGCCAGACGGCCAGGGCGATGCGCGTGATTTCGCAGGACCCGGGATGCACCATGCCGCCAGATCCAAGATGCGCATTGCATGATTCATCCAGCGGCACCGGCATCAACAGCACCGCCACGCTGCCCGGGTGGCCTGCAATCAGCGCCTCCATGTGGTCGGCCATGATCCGGCAAGATGCGCATTGGTAATCGAAGTATTCCACTAGCACCCGCTCCGCATCGGCCGGGCCCAGTCGCGGGTGCTCCGCAATCTGATAGATAAGCCTGCCGTCGTTGAAGGAAACGCTCGCGCCCTGAGGTGCGGCGATCGCGCCCCGGCCACCTTCGAGCCGGTGACCGGCTTTCACCGGTCCGAAAACCTGCATCGAAACAATGGCGAACACGGCGAGCGCGCCCCAGGCTGAAACGTGGCGCGCGGCACGCGCCTTGCCTGACAGAATGCCGGAAAAAACGATCGCAATACCAATGCCATGCGCGGTCATGCACCACGGGCAGAATTTCCGCAGGATGACTGCCTGCACGAAGATGAACCAGACCGCGGCACCGGCAATGCCGCCGAGCAGCGGCAGGCGCAGCCATTGCAATCGCCGGACAAATGACATGAGCAGCAGCGCGTAAACCATGACGCCGAACGCGGGGACCGGGACGCCTAACAGCGACGACCAGCGGGATGCGAGCACCTCATCGCATGGCCCACCGCCACAACCGGCGATGGCGGCCCCGCCCAAAGTCCGCGTAAGCAGGAACACGTTGACACAAAGCGCGGCGACGGCGAACGAGGCGATCAGGATGCTTGCCAATGAGCGCTGCCTGATTGCGGGATTCATGATTCACGGAGGCTCCGGGCACACAGCGGAATCCAACCAGCAGCCCGGCGGATCATGGCGGCATCAAGCATTCCGCCGACGCCTCAGCACCATGCCGAGACTGGCGACGGCGGCAAGCAGCGCGGCGGATGGTTCAGGAACGAAGGTGTGGGTTTGAAGCCCGGTGGTGCCGTCAACAGTGAACTCGCCGGGGCCGTTGATCGCATTCTGGCCACCCCACTTGGGAACATCGGTCGGTGTGAGGTCGCTGACGGCCCACTCGATGGGAAGGCCGCTGCAACATCCCTGGCCGGACTCCGGGAAGGTCCAGCCAGCGGCGCGGACCACCAACCATTCGGCTCCTTCGACAGGAGCATTGTTGTCGCGGATCCAGAGGTAGGCGATGGCACCGGCAAAACTGCCAGTGGCGGCACCCGGTTCGGGACTGGTCACATCGACCGGAATGTAGGTCGCCGAGGTGAAGTAGCCGAGGAGCGGATTGAACTCGGCGGTGTCAAAAACCCTCCAATTGGCAAACCACTCGTCCTTGTTGGATTCAAGCGGTTCGAAATCCTCCAGGAACGCCCCCAATTCAAACACGAAATTCCCGTCAAGCAGGTTGCCATCGCTGTCGGTGATGACGTCGTCCACCTCATTGCCCCAGTTCAAAGTCTGGGCTTGGGAGCGGGTTGCGGCAGCCGCCAGAAGGACTGCGGTGAGAAGCATGAAGAAGGATTTCATGAGGGTTAAAAAAATTTCCTGCGGCCCGGGGAATTTCTAGAACCCGGGCTGCAGGAAATAAAGGACTTTTTAACTATCAGGGAAAATCCTTGAAATGCCGTCTCAAGGTGTCCACGGGCGGAGTGTGGTGGCCTGCGGAATGCCATTGTGGCTTCTCACGAACACGCTGCGGTTGCCAAGGAGCAGGGTTTCCGCATCACGGGCGAGGATCGATGCATCCCCCACCTTGATCCAACGGCACTGGGCGATCCCTGAAGCCCCGTCGAGCAGGTAGTAGGTGTCGAAACCCGGGGCACCGGCGATGCTGTCCGCCTTCCAGACGAAGATCGAGTCCGCGGTTTTGAAATTGCGGGTGCCGAGGAATCCGCTGCCGGTGTGCATGGCGCGGCCGCCGGGGCCATTGGCGGATTGATCGATGGGATACCCGCCGCCGACGAGGTTGTTGCCGGGCGCATGGGGACGGATGAAGTCGTTTTCGCGAACCTCGCCGTATGCCATCACCGTGGCTTCCGCCTTGCGGTTGTTGAAGAACAGTCCCTGACCCGGTTGGATGGTGCTTGTTCCCGTGTCGGCCATGGTGGCATCCGCGGCATTCACCCAGCGTGCGGTGGCGGGGTCCGCGTCGTTTTCATCATAGAGCCAGTGGATGGTCCATGCGCCGTCGGCGAAGACCTGCACCTGGTCGGCGCTGGACTGGCTGCCAGTGGCTCCAAACGAGGCCGGTGGGAAGAGTTCATCGAGTGTCCAATGACGATGGACGGCGATGCGGTTCCCGGCGAGGGTGGCGGGAGCGATGCCTGCGAGCGTGTTGAACGGTGCCGTGGCTGCGTGCAGGCTGTCATCGTTGGCCAGGGTGATGGTGTTCGCGCTGGAGGAGACGATGTCGAAGCGGTGGCCTTGGTTGTCACCTGCGGTGACTTCGAGATAGAAGGATCCGCCGACCGCGAGCAGTGTGTCGAGTTCATCATTGGCGGCAAAAGTGAGCACCTGGCCGTTCACCCCGCTGATCGTGCCGGTGAAGGCGCTCTCGCGTTGATAGGGATTGTTGTAGGTGCTGCAGCAGAGCGCGAAATCGGTCACGGTCCAGCCTTCCACCTCGGTGAAGCTGGTGTGGTCGATTTCGCCGTCATTGCCGCCGTCATCATCGAGATCCACCCGGATCCGGACGAATCCCTTGCCGTCGCCGAGCTGCGCAAGACTTTCGAGATCGTGGAGGGTGACGGTTTCGGTGCAATCACCGTTGTTCTCGGTGCTGACCATGTCCGGAGTGATGGGAAGCGAGTTCCAAACAGTCGGATTGCCGAGGGTGGCGGCGTATTGCAGGGTGTAGGTCACGTTGAGGGATGCGCCAGTGGGGCGGACGAACACGGCCTCGATGGTATCCGCATTGATCGCTGACGGCTGGATGATCCAGGCGGTGTTGCCCAGCCGCGGGCTGCCGCTGCCGCTGTTAGAGGGCATGGCGAAGGCGAACTCGGCCAGGTTGTCATAGGCGTCCGCATCCGGGTTGCCTTGGGCGGTCTCACCGGGGTGTTGGAATTTCCATTCGTTCCAATCATCCGGGCAGGTGTCCAGGGTTTCGATGAAGTTGTTATCCTGGCTGTGCTCGCCCGGAAGAACCACGATCGGCTTCACGTCGCCAATGATGTCCGGGTTTCCGCCGTCCACATCGCCGAAGCTGGTGTAGCCATAGGGCTGGGTTTGCGCGATCTGCCAGGTGCCGGAGGGCACGTTGACGAAGGAATAATAGCCGCTGCCGTTGGTGACGGTGGTGAGCGACTGGACCCCGCTTGTTTCCGGATCGCCGTCCACCGGGTTGCCAAACTCGTCGAGCAGGGTGAGGGTGACTCCGGCGAGCGCTTGTTCTCCGACATGCACATAACCGCTGAGCGAGGCGAGTTGGGTGTCGGTGAAGTCCACCGTGGCGATTCCGCCGGGAGGAACGCTTGCCGGCATTTCGTTTTCGGTCACCGAGACATATCCGGATGGGTCGGTCTCTAGCACCCTGTAATTGCCGGGGAGCAGGTTCGAAAACAGGTAGCGGTGATCCGCTCCGGTGATCCCGATGACCGGGCTGCCATGGCCGTCGGTCACAGGACTGCCGTCTTCGTGAAGCAGCGCCACGATCACGCCTTGCAGCGGCGTGTCGCCAAGACCGTTGCCGGTGGTGTCGGCAAGGACCGCGCCCGTGATGGCACCGAGCCTGATCAATCCGGCATCCAGCGAATTCAGCGACTCACCGGCCCTGATGGCGAAGCCCGCGGTCTTGCCGGTGACTTTGTCGGCGTCGGAGTTCGTGCCAGCCGTCAGGCCATGGCCATCGGCATCCGTGGTGGTGAAGACACAGCCACCCGGAGCCACGAATCCGACCCGGTAGTTTCCGGGAAGCAAACCGGTGAATGAATAGTGCCCGTTCGGATCCGTCGTGCGGGTGCCGGCCAGATCACCGTCACCGTCATACAGATTCACCGTGACGCCACCCATGCCGGCTTCTCCGGAATCCTGGATGCCGTTGCCATTGAAGTCATCCCAGACACGGTCTCCGATTTTGCCGAAGAGGGGCTGGACATCCTTCACGGTGATCGCCTCATTGAGTGCGAGCAGGGTGCTGCTGATGGTGGCGGAGTTCTCGATTGCCACGGTTCCCGCAGGAATCAGGGAAAATGGCAGGATTTCGACTTGATAGGAAACCATCCAGCTTTTGAAAGGAGGCAATGCAGCGGTGGGCAGGAGGACGCCGGTGCCATCGAGGGGGAACGCGGTGCCGGATCCGTCATCCGCAAGCGGAACCGTGGTGCTGTGATCGGTGAACAACGTGCTGCCAGCCAGATAGTTCACGGCCTGCGGGAGAATATCCTTCACATTCAGGCTGCTGAGTGGAACGCGGCTGATGTTGGTGATCTCAATCTCGTATCTCAAACCGTCGCCCGGACTGGTCACACCGTCGCCATCCCTGTCATTCACCAGCACCGAGCGCTTCGATGCGACGAATTTCGGAAGCGGAGGAATGCCCGTGCCCATGTCGAGACCGGGTTCCTGCCGGCTTGAGATCAGAACGTCTTGCCCCCAGGCGGCGGCCAACTTCACTCCCGGAGCAAGCGTGTAAAGCAACATCCCGGACTGGTCACCCTTGGGACTGTAAACCTTGACGTTTTCATACTCCCGCACGGCAAGCGCGAGGTCGTATCGATAGCCGTTGGGATCGGTCAGCAAACCGGTGGTTGGGTCGGCGTCGTAATCCACATACACCGTCGCATCCACATTGCCATTGCCGACGGTGGTGACCCACACTGGGTTGCCGTTTTCATTCGGTTGCGCCGAAGAGGTTGGATCGCGACCAATGCCAAGACCGATGAGGACCTGTTGGGTCAGCGAGGACTGGGGCACCAGGGTGAATCCCCAATCCCAGTTCTGGTTGCCCACCGGACTGGTGGTCTTGGATCCGGATGTGGAACCGTCGTAGGTGGTGGAATCGGTGGTGGTCAGCGCATAGAAACTCTTGCCGCCGGTGGATGTGAAACTTCCGCCGTAGCCATCGGTCAGAACCTGCTTGGCGTATCCGCCGGCGGGGATGGAAATCCTGCTGGACGTCTGATTGCCTGAAACGCGGACCCAGCCCGCGCCCAGACCTGCCGCACGCAGCGCGGTGGCACCATTCTGAGTCAAGCCGACAACCGGAATCACAGGAGTGCCAGCGGTTTCGGTGGGATAGCTGCTGCCGCCGGAATTGGCGGCGATGATCACGGCGGAGGCACCGGCTTCGCGGGCGTTCTCAACTTTGGATGCGATCGTCGGGCTGTTTGAAGAACTCCGATTGACGATGCCGATCCAGGCACCAGCCGGGGCTGTGCCGGTAAGAGTGCCATTGGAGTTCAACTCCACGATTGGGCCATACACGTTGCCCGGGGCGGATCCGCCCAGCGGCTTGGATGCGTAGCCGGCGGTTTTATTGGAAACGTTCGAGGTGAGGCTGTTGCCATCCCTTCTGGAATACGTCACTTCAGTCGCACTGCTGTTGGGATTGTAGAGCCAGACTGTGGTCGAAGTGCCGCCAAACCCTTGGGCGGAAGCCGGGGTCGAGACCGGCGTGTAATAACTGCTCGCCCAGAGATTGGTGGGCAGCAGTCGATACAGGCGGCTTTCAAAGATTTCGTTGATGTCACCGGTGATCAGATCCAGCTGCACGGGTGAGCTTGAGACGATCCGGGCACCCACTTTCAAGCCGCCGTTGATGAGATGCGACTGGCCTTCCACAAGGTTGATGGTGCTCTCAAAAGAACCATTGGCATCCGCATCAATCCGGATGCTTGCGCCGCCCTCTCCGGCCATCATCGCGGCACCGGTGTATTCGAACATCTCGAAGCCCACATTGGCGGGAATGTTCTGACCGACCGGCACCCGGAAATCGGTGCCCCAGCTGAACGTGTCGAAAACCTCGTTGGCTCCGGCCAACATCGTTGCGGTCCCGGATGCCCAGCCCGCCCTGGTAACGGAAATCGCCTTGCTGGATGCGATCTTGTCACCTGCGCGAAACAACGGGGAACCCGCGTTCGGCGCTACCGAAGTGTCCACCGCGTTGTTCAGGACAATCACCGATCCGGCTTTGAGATGATCGCCAGGCATGCCCGGTGCCTTGCCATTGGCCAAGTCGCCATCGCCCCAGATCTGGGTGCCGGATGGATTGTTCACGGGATGATACGCGGCTGCCGGCGTGCTCGGATCCATGTCGTAGCCGTTTTCCATCTGATCGTAGTAAATGACCGTGTCATCGCTGAGCACCGCCACCGAGACGTAGGTTTGCACCGGGTTGAGCGGCCGGCTGACCGCGCTGGTCGGTTTGATGGTCTGGAATGCCTCCAGCAACTGGCTCTCCGGAATCGGAATGTAGAATGTTTGGACCGCTGCGGGGTTCTGGGCCTGAACGGTCAGGATTCCACATGTCATGCAAGTGACGAGACTCAGGGACTGGCGGACGATGGGGGCAGGGGTGGTTTTCATGAGACGAGGGGATAGGCGCGGTGCGCGGTGGGGGATGCGGGGCTTGGGGATTGCGGGGGACTTCGATGAACCGGACGGGCCGTGGGGTGTTCGCAGAAGCTGTGTGGATAATCAGGCAATATTGATATTATAGCCATTACGTCTTCGCGTAAGCCCGGCCGGCATGCGCGCATTGCCGGGAACCACGCCGAGAAATTCCAACGTGTTGGCGGTGTCGCGGCTTCTCCGGCCGATCTAACAACCACGCGGGCGGGCCCCGGAGCCTATGCCGCGGACGCGACGGAAGCGGGACATCCGCCCCGCGATCATTCCAGCAACGATGCGTTGCAGGATGAGTCTGCAACCACTGCCGGTCTGAGCCGTTTCTCCGCCTTGAGCATGCCGCAGCCGGCGGCCACATCAATGCCGCGGCGCTGGCGGAAGGTGCAGGGGAATCCCGCCGCCCGCAGGATTTTCTGGAACCCGTGCCCGGAACGGCTGGCCGTGCCGGCGAAGCCGCCGGTCGGATTGAGCGGGATCAGGTTGATGTGCGCATCGATGCCATCTAACAAACTTGCCAGCTGCGCCGCAGTCCCGGGCGAATCGTTTTTACCCTCGATGAGGGTCCACTCGAAGAAGATCCGCCTGCCGGTCTTGTTTCCGTATTCGCGGCAGGCATCGATGAGCATTTCCAGCGACCAGCGCTTGCTGGCGGGCACCAGCGCGGCGCGTTCCTGCTCGGTCGAACCGTGCAGGCTCACGGCCAGGCGATACGGGCTGTTTTCCGCCGCCATGCGCCGGATGCCCGGCACCACGCCTACCGTGCTGATGGCGATCCGGGACGGCCCGATGCCGATGCCGCGCACGTCGGAAATGATCTCAAGCGCGGTCATCACGGCGTCGATGTTGTGAAGCGGTTCACCCATGCCCATCATGACGAGGTTGCGGAGTCTTTTCCGGGGATCGGTCTGTTTGAGGACGCGCCGCGCGTGCAGCACTTGGGCGACGATTTCCCCCGGCCGCAGGTGGCGGACGAAGCCCATCTGGCCGGTGGCGCAAAACACGCAGCCCATCGCACAACCGGCCTGGGTGCTAACGCAGACGGTGTGACGGCCGTCATAGCCCATCAGCACGGTCTCGATCACCTGGCCGTCGCCCAAACGCAGCAGGAATTTCCGCGTCAACCCGTCGCTGCTGAGGATTTCATCGACCACTTCAGGAGCATCGAGAAAGAACGTCTTGCCCGAGCCCACGTGGGCCTCGAGCCAGCGTTTGAGCGGCGGCAGGAAAGGCTGTTCGGTTAGATCGGCGGCGTCTTCGCGGTGCAGCGCGCGCCACAGCGCCTTGGCATGGTGCGGGATCACGCCGCAGGCCGCGAGGGTTTCCTCGATTTCGGAAAACCCGAGATCGTGCAGGGATTTGGGCGCGGGGGCGGACATGCAGGGTCAAGTTTCTTCCGGCTGGGATGATTCAGCCGATTTCTCGGGAGCAAGCAGCGACAAGCGGCGGATCGCGAGACAGGTGCCGCTTGCCACATCCACGTCCACGATCGCGCCGCAGAGCCGGACGGCACCCTTGGCGACGGGGAAACGCGTGGGCATGCCGGTCTTGAAGCGCCAGACGACGGACTCGATGTTTCTCCCGAGTACGGATTCCTCCGGTCCGCACATGCCGGCATCGGTGAGGTAGCCGGTGCCGCCGGGAAAGATCGTCTCATCTGCCGTTTGCACGTGGGTGTGGGTGCCGAGCACCGCAGAGACCTTGCCATCGAGGTGGCGGCCCATCGCGATCTTCTCGCTGGTGGTCTCGGCATGGTAATCGACGATGACCGGCCCCACGCCATCGGCTCGCAGGCGAGCGGCTTCCTTTTCCGCAGCCAGATAGGGGTTTTCCAGCGGCGGCTGAATGAACGAGCGCCCCTGGACTTGCATCACCGCGATGCGGCCCTTGGCGGTTTCCAGCACCACGCTGCCATTGCCCGGCGTGCCATCCGGATAATTGAGCGGCCTCAGCAGGCGCGGTTCGGTCGGGAAGTAATCGACGATTTCCTGCTGGTCCCAGACGTGATCGCCGGTGGTGATCACCGCCGCGCCCGCACGCAGCAGGTCGATGGCGATTTTTGGTGTGATGCCCTTGCCGCCGGCGGAATTCTCCCCGTTGACGATGATAAAATCGAGCGCCTCCTGCTGTTTCAGGAGCGGCAATTGTCCGATCACTGCCTTGCGGCCGGGCTCGCCGACAATATCACCGAGAAACAGAATGCGGATCGTGGACATGATTGAATGTTCGGAATGAAATGAATTTCCCCGCGGCAGGATTCATCGTCCACTGCCCGCCGACAACCCATTTCCAACGTCTGGAGCTGGACCCAGTATTCAAGCGAACCCGCGCCATCTGCAGGGCGAGTGGTTGCCCCACAAGGAAATCAAGACTACGATATATTCCTTGGCAAGGCGGGATGGGAGGGTAGCCTCCGCGGCAGTGCATCCATGTGACTCATCTTGCTTCTTGCCAAGCGGCACCGCTGGAATCCTGCTGGTTCCGGTTTGGTTCACCTATCCGTTGGCGACTGGATCCCCAAGCCGATAAGGATATGATGGCTGCGCCGGATGAGACTACCAAGGCCACGGCCCTTACGCGACGGCTGGATTGGCTGGGCGCAAGCGCCACGGCATGTGCTTTGACGCTATCGTTGCTGTCTTACGCGCTCGCCGCCAGTCAGCCGATGTCGAAGAACTTCCAGCAAGTTCGGCTCTTCGAGGCATGGGCCGATGCGGCAGTCTGGCTACCCGGTGCTCTTCGGGGCGCGCTGCGTGATGGCGGACCGTTTCGCGGTGCCGCCTTCTACCTCGCTTATTGCACCCCGCTCCTCCTGATCACTCTTTGCGCTTGCACTGCACTCGCGTTCATCTGGCGTGGACGTACCGCGATCAATGAGACTCACGTGCGGCGGGTGATGTTTTGGAGCCTTGCGCTCGCCTTCGCGTGGGTCCCTGCCTTCAATGTGCTGACGCAGGATTTCTGGCTCTCGGCTGCGTGGGGACGGATGGTCAATGCCGGGCTCAATCCGTTCGTGGTGCCATTCGATTCGGCTTCCGCCGCTGGCTTGCCGCTCGATCACGAACCCATTCGCGCCACCTACGGACCCCTGTGGATTCTGGTTTCAAGCGCGATCACCGCGCTTTCATTTGGTTCTCCCTTGTTGATTTGGATCATGTTCAAGGCGCTGATCCTCGCCAATTGGATTGGCGTGCTGTGCCTCATCCATACGCTGACGCGAAAGCAAACGCCGCTTGAACGCTGTGCCGCCTTGCTACTGATTGGCTGGGTTCCCTTGTGTGGTCACAGCTCAGTGGCCGAGGGCCACAATGATGTTGCCATGGTGTTCTTGATGCTGCTCTGGCTCAAACGAATGCCGGATTTCACTCCCGTTGGCCCCGCTGCCCTTGCGGCTTCCAGCTTGAGTAAATACGTCACAGGACCGCTCGGCATCGTCGATTTGATTTACCACCGCTCCAAGGGTTTGTGGCCTGTCCTGCGCCGCGGCTTGCCGGCGGCGATCGGCTTCGTTGGCATCCTAATGATCTGGCAGCGCTCGCCGGGTGTCTTTACCCAGACCACCAGCATGGTGGAATGGCGATTTTTCGACATCGCCGGACTGGTTGGCCTGCTGGAGCGACATGCTGGCATCTCGATCCCCGGGGAAGCGGGCATCGTTCTGATCGCCGGGCTCGGCTTCGCCCTGTGGCGGCTCCTGCCACTTTGGCGTGCGCCGTGCGAGGCTAACGCCCACGAGGCGGCACTTACCATCATGGCGGTCATTCTGTTCGCTGCTGTGGGACACGTCTGGCCCTGGTTCTTCATCTGGTGTGTGCCATTGGCGGTTCTGCGATTGAGGTCGCCGCTCGCTTGGTTCGTTCTCGGCGCATCAGTTCTGGCACCGTTCATGATCGTGCATTGGTGGCATTGGCCGGATGCCTCCGCTACGCTCAAGAAAGACATCCCCGCCCTGGCGATGTATGCATGTGCCGCATTGGCGGCAACTGCGTGCCTCAGATTGCGAAGCGCCAGCAATCGCCCTCCCCACGGCTAGCAGGCCGATTCCCTCGCTGATGCCGCTGTTGCGACGGTGGAGACAAGGCGTTGACATGGATTCAAACTCCTCTCGGAGAAAACGTATCCGAACGATTCAGAAAACGAGATGGAACTCTCGATATGGAAGTTCCAGTCGTTTGCATCTAGCATCTCAGTATCAAGCATGGGGGATTGCGGAACCGCGGCCCTCACCCTGCTGGCGGAGGCTTCGAATCCGGAGGCCGCCGATCATCTGACGTCCACGTTCGAGATCTCTCCGGCGGCGAAACCACGACCCGTTTCCTGCTGACCTGGCGTTTCCCTAACATGCACGTTTCGAAAGCTGTCGGGAAACAGGAGCCGCGTTACGCCACGCGCTTCTCCGATGCGCGCCGCAGTTGCGCGTCGCGTGGCGGATCCCACACATTACGGGACTTCAAATTGCTCAGTGGGGATCGATCCCGCGGCTGCATTCCTGCACCTGAATTCCAGATTGCGAATTAGGAAATTCTCGAAAAGGCACGAAACAAGAGGAAATGATCACGGTCTGCCAGTTCACCTCACGGATGGGCGCTTGAAGCTCCACAACTCTTTGATTTTCGTGCGTTTCGTGGTTTCCTGATTTCCTATCAAGGACGCAAACTCTGATGGAAGGTCTCCTTGTCCTTCAGCGACAGTACCAGGGCCGTGAGCAGTTCGATGGTATGGGCGATGTCGTCGAGGTGTGCGGTTTCCACCACCGAGTGCATGCAGCGCAGGGGCAGTGAAACCAGCGCGCTGGGGATGCCCGCGCGGCTGTGGAAGATCTTGTCCGTATCCGTGCCGGTGAAGCGGCTGCTCGCCTCATGCTGGATCGGGAGTTTTGCCTCTTTGGCGACGTTGATGAGGCGCTTGACCAGCAGCGGGTGGTTGGCGGTGCCGTGGGTGAGGCTGGGGCCGCCGCCGAGTTTCACGCTGCCATGCCGGGCGGCCTCGATGCCGGGGGTGTCGGTGGCGTGGGTGAC
>JBGSUP010000297.1:0-7586 GCA_041753485.1 Akkermansiaceae bacterium | reverse complement strand
CGTCACCGAGCAAGGCGCGCGCGATTTGGTGGCCGCCGGAGCGAGTGCCGTGAAAGTTGGTGTTGGCCCGGGATCGATCTGCACCACGCGGGTTATTTCCGGCGTGGGCATGCCGCAGTTCACCGCCATCCGCAACGTGGCCGACCATTGCCGCGCGCACGGCGTGAAAGTCATTGCCGACGGCGGCATCCGATACTCCGGCGATGTGGTCAAGGCGCTCGCCGCCGGGGCGGACCTCGTGATGCTCGGTTCGCTGCTCGCCGGAACCCGCGAGAGCCCGGGCCAGACGGTGCATTTCCAGGGCCGGCGTTTCAAAACCTACCGCGGCATGGGCTCGATCGGAGCAATGCAAAAGGGCGCGGGCGACCGCTACGGCCAGAACAGCTCCGGCAAACTCGTGCCCGAGGGCGTGGAAGGCCGGGTGCCCTACAAGGGACCGCTCTCCGATGTGATCTTCCAGCTCATGGGCGGACTCAAGTCCGGCATGGGCTATGTCGGCGCCTCCAATCTAACGGAGCTGCGCGAGCGCGCGGATTTCACCCGCATCACCGCCGGTGGCCTGCGCGAAAGCCACGTCCACGACATCGTCATCACCGAGGAACCCACCAACTATCAGCCGATCGGTTGATCTGTTATTTCAGATTTTACTTTCAAAATGCACGATTCCAATCACGTCGCCGTCATCGATTTCGGTTCCCAATACACCCAGCTCATCGTCCGCCGGGTGCGGGAGTTGGGTTTTTTTGCGAAACTTCACGCCATCGAGGATTTTCCGGACATCGGGAGGCCGGGAGCGATCATTCTCTCGGGCGGGCCGAAGAGCACCAGCGAGCCCGACGCTCCGGATCTCGATTTCGAGGCGCTCAAGGCCTTCAAGGTGCCGGTGCTCGGCGTGTGTTATGGCATGCAGCTGCTCAACATCAAGTTTGGCGGCAGCGTCGAGGCGAGCGACCGCCGCGAGTATGGCCCGGCCAATCTTTTCCCAGCGGAATGCGCGGGGCTCTATGAAGGGGTTTCTGCCTCGTCGCAGGTCTGGATGAGCCACTCGGATACGGTCAAAGTGCTGCCTGAGGGCGCGAAGGTGATCGCCACCAACCAACACGGAACGCCGGTCTCGCTGCGCTGGAACGAGCGTTTTTTCGGCATCCAGTTCCACCCGGAAGTCACCCACAGCCATGAGGGGCTGCGCATCCTCCACAATTTCCTGCTAGAGGCTGGTGGTTTGCTGCCGTTCCGCATCGACGACCTCAAGCGCGAGATCATCAACGGCATCCGCGAGAAGGTGGCCGGCAAACAAATCGTCTGCGGCGTCTCAGGTGGTGTGGACAGCACGGTGCTCGCCGTCCTGCTGCACGAGGCTGGGGCGCGCGTGCGCGCGATTTTCGTCGATCACGGGTTGATGCGGAAGGACGAGGGCGAGGAAGTGCGCAACAATTTCCACCGCATGGGCGTGCCGATCGAGACAGTCGATTGCGCGGAGCGCTTTCTCACGGCGCTCGACGGGGTGGATGATCCCGAGAAGAAACGCGTGATCATCGGCAACCTGTTCATCGATGTCTTCTGGGATTCCGTCGGCGATGCCGAAATGCTGGCGCAGGGCACGCTTTATCCGGATGTGATCGAGAGCGCGTCCAACGCGAAATCCAAAGCTTCGAAAATCAAGACCCACCACAACCGGGTGGACCGCATTCTGGAACTGCAAGCACAGGGAAAGGTTCTGGAGCCGCTGGCCGAGTTGTTCAAGGACGAGGTCCGCGCGCTCGGGGCCTCGCTGGGCATTCCGCATGACATTCTGCACCGCCACCCTTTCCCCGGTCCGGGCCTCGCCGTGCGTTGCCCCGGAGTGATCACACCGGACCGCCTGCGCATCATCCGCGAGTGCGATGCGATCTTCATCGGCAAGCTCAAGGAGCACGGCTGGTATGACCGCGTCTGGCAGGCCTACGCCGGGCTCATTCCGGTGAAAACCGTGGGCGTGAAAGGCGACGAACGCAGCTACGAGTGGGCGATTTCCCTGCGTGCCGTGGTTTCCGAGGATGCCATGACCGCCGACTGGGTCGATCTGCCAGATCAACTGCTGCGTGAAACCAGCCACCGCATCCTCAACGAGGTGAAAGGCGTCAACCGGGTGCTCTACGACATCTCGACCAAGCCTCCGGCCAGCATCGAGTGGGAGTGATTGCGTGAGTCCGGCTGTGGGATTCCGCCGGTCAGTTTTTCGCCCGCTTGTCCTGAGGCAGGATTTCGAGGCTGAGCTCCTTGGTGCCAGGATCCTCCGCAGCTACGATGAGGACCAACTTCCGCAGATTGGGATCATGTTCCCAGACGGCGGAATAGAGCACCGCGTCGGGTTCCTCTTCGGCAAACAACTGCACGCCGATGTTGCGCGCCTCGCCGCCGGGATCGATGTCGATGGTGCCGGGCAATTCCGGGATGGCCTTGGTCTCCTTCTCACAACGGATCATGAACGGCCGAGCCGCCACATTCACGAAGCGCAGGGAACCCCATGGAAAACCCGCCTCGCTGTCCTCCAAGATGATGACGCGCATGCCGGAAGCATGGTCCGGATCCGCCAGAATGAGCACCAGCGGCGACTTGATGTCCGCCGCCAGGCTGAGCTCCACGCAAGCGGGTTTGCCCATCGGCCGCTGGCGATCAAGCGCCACCAGCGCCGGTGGCGTGTCACCTTTGGAGAGTGTGTATGCTTTGGAGCGCTTCTTCGGATTGAGGTCCTTCAACTCAGTGGTGCCCTTGCCGTCCTGAAGGCCGATCTTGCGCTCGGCGAGTTCCTCATTCATCGGCAGGAAACGGATCGAGACGGCCTCGGTCACCTGGGAGAATCCAAGAACCGCCAGCACCAGGGCGACGGGAAAAATTGACGATGCACGACGCAGGACTGGGTTTTGGTGGGAGGTTTTCATTTTCCGGAGTGAGCTGGAGGTTTGAATCATCTCAGGTGAATCCAGCCCTTGGAGTCTGTTCCGGGCGGGGCCACACAGGCAAGGTGAAATTCCAACCAACCAATGCAATCTTATGCAAAATTTTGGTTGCGGCAAGCGGTGGTTTTGCTAGTTTCCAGAATTCCTTTGACTGAAATCAAACCCCAAATCCAACCAAATCCATGAATGTAAGAACGCCATTGCGCCCGGTCCACCACGGTCGGCCTCTGTTGCTTGCCGCTGGGTTGCTTGCCGCAGCTATCGGCACCGCTCCCTCCCAGATCGAGTATGCCAGCGATTTTGAGTCGCTAAATGTATCGAATCCGAGCGCGCTATCGAATGCTTCGTGGACGGCTTACGCCAATGTTTACACATCCGCGAATGCTTTCCTTTACGGCTACCCAAGCACCCCACCGCTTGGCGGAAGTGGGTGGTGGGGGGTGACTACCGATCAGGCAGGGCCCGAGCAGGGAGTCCAAAGCCTGTCGGTTTACAGTGACTACTACAATCAAAGTGCCCAAACCGCCGGCCAACTGGTCGAGGCGCTTGTCTTCCAGCAGTTCGTGATTTTCGAGGAAGATGCCGGCTCTTACCAGTTCCGTTTTGATGCCAAGGCTGGCAATCTCGTCAGTCCATCCAAAGCACAAACCTTTATCAAGGTGCTGGATCCAGCCAACGACTATGCCACCGTGGCGATTTCCACCTTCGACACTTCCGCCCTGCCCGCAACCTGGGGCACCTACTCGATCAGTCTCGATCTTGAGGCAAGCATGGATGGCATGATCCTGCAGATCGGCTTTTCCGCTACCGCGAGCAACAATGTGGCCTCGGGGGTCATTTACGACAATCTGTCATTTGGAATCGCAGCCGCGGAACCCCCGGCACCGCCGGTGATCACCGACATCAGCAAGTCCGGCGCGGTGGTGAGCGTCACTTTCTCCACCGAAACGGGATTTTCCTACAATCTTCTCAAATCGACAGACGGCATGGCGACCTTCGATCCGGTGCTCACCCAACCGAGCGTCACCGGTGACGGCACGTCGAAGGTGGCCACCGACAACGCGGCCACCGAGCCTGCCGCCTTTTACCGGATCCGCAGGCAGCCACAGCCGTAGGTGGAGCCTCACATCAGGGGCTTTTCGACCTTCCAACTCGGTAGAACCGGGCAGGCGCATGCCTCAGATCGCTCAGTTTCGCCCGCTTGCCATTGCCACTGACCGGCGGTCCGAAGTCCGAAAAGGCGTTGAGGCCGGTTGCGGTCTCAACCTGGTAAATCGAACCGACTTCAGTTTGCCACGAAAGCTCAAGCTCGGGCGCGGTCTCCACCGCCTGGTAAAAAGTTGCCCCGTCCACGTGGCATAAAGAGGAAATGGAGTTACCGAGGGTCGCGGTGCCGAAATTCGTCCAGGTAAGATGATTCCGCGACCACTGGGGCTGACAGGTGCTGCCGGCATTGGCCGCATGTCCAACTCACCAAATTCCCGAGGCGGTTAATTTTCAACGGCTTCTCTTGTCACCGCCCCAGAAGACGTTGGCGATTCCTCCGAGCTTGTCGATTTTGCGCATGTCTTCGATGGTCATGGTCTCGGTGTGACCATCATAGAATACCACCACCGCTTGATTGCCATGCCGGTAGGCGATCTTGCTGTCGTTTGTCTTGCCTTCAACCGGTGATTTCTTCCACAGGAAACGCCCGCCGTAATTGGCGATCCAATCCGTCGCGGTGATGAAGGCGAAGGCTTCGCTCGGATTCTTCACGGTCGCAGTGGTATGGGCACGCGAGGTTCCCGGCTGGCCCCAGCCACCGCCGGGCACGTTTTCGTTGTTGTAGGCAAAGCTCGCCGAGATCCGACTCCAGTAGCGCTTCTTCTCCCGGACGACCACTGGATCGAGAACCTGCTCGGGCAGGCCGTCAACGCCTTCGTATTCCTCGGCCGCTTCAACGGAGAGATTCTCGCCAACCAGCGCTTCGAGGAAGGTGGGGTTGTAGTGCCACGGGATGCCGGGCAGCCCTTCTTCGTCGAACGAATAAGCCGGGACATACTTGCCGCCATGGTCAACGGCATACAAGGCGTTGGCCTGGGCAAAGCCAGAGATCCGTTTGAGGGTCGTGACGGTATCGGCCTTTTCACGCAACTTTTTCGTTCCCATCACCGCAAGACCGGCAATGGCGATGATGATGGTGATGGTGACCAGGATCTCGATCAAAGTGAATCCACGGAATCGAGTGGCGGAACTTGGTTTCAAAGGGTTTTTCATGGCTTGCAAATTGATTCAACAGCTTGTCAGGGTCAAATACGGATTCGAGGGTGGATGATTCGATCATCCTTTGGGTTGCTGATCCAGCACCTCGCCGATCATCGACGTGATGGAACTTATGCGCCGGGTAGCCGTGCGGCAACTATAAAATTGCATTTATTTGCAGTATTGGGAACTGATACGGATACGAACAGTCGAGGGACATCGCAACCGTTCTGGGAGAAACGCATGTTTGATGAGGTTGGTTGAAAGGGAACGGCCTCAGCCCCCAAAAATTCGCGCTATCCGAGGATAGCGCGAATCAACAGGCGGTTAGGGAAAATCTCCATCTGCCCGCTCGACCCTCGCCCCGGGGTCTCGGATCTGCGGAACGAGGTCCTCACGGCTTCATCACCCGCTTTGGCTTGCGCTCTAAGGTGAAGATGCCCCAGTGCTTTTCCGCGCCCAGCGGGTTGCCGGGATCCCCCTTCCAGCTCTCGTCGAAGGCTTCGAAGAAGAAGGTGGTGAGGTTCATTTTCCCGGCCCAGGCGAAGAGTTCATTGAAATACCGCATCTGCTGCTCCTCGCCGGCGCGGGTGCCGAACTCACTCGCGGTGGTGGCCCAGCCGGCCTCGGTGATCACAAGCCGGCTGTCGGGCAGGGCCATGCGGACTTTTTCCATGTTGGCGATGCCGTAGGCGATGGCATCGTCGATGTCCCTCCCCTCCCACTGCGGATAGATGTGGACTGAGACGAAATCGACTTCCCGGGCGAGTTCCTTGCCGTGTTGCGCCCACCACTCGTAGTTGTCGGCGACGGTGACCGGCTGTGAGAGCGCCTGCTTGACCCGGCGGACGTAGCGGATGACCGATTCCACCGGTACCATGTGATCGTTCCAGCTTACCAAGGCCTCGTTGCCGACGGCCACGGCGGCGACGATCCCGGGATAGCGCCCGGCCAAGCCGATGGCGCGTTCGATTTCCCGGGCGTTTTTGAGTTGATTGGCCGCCAGAACTTCATCCGGGTAGGGTTCCTTGTGCCACGGGCAGCCGGGATTGCTCACCTCCGCGTCCAGCCAGGCCCCAAGCAACACCTTGAGTTTGAGCTTGTGGGTCTCGATCAGGCGCAGCACCGCCGCGGAATTGACCTGCGAGTCGTAAAGCCGGATCAAGCCAAATTTCGCCGGCGGGCTGGTGAGGATTTGCAGATCCTCGAGAATCTCGGCATCGCCCGGGTTGATCGCGCCCTTGCCGCGATCGGGATGCTGGCCGCGGCGAAACCCGGAATAACAGATCGCACGGACTTCACCGCACAGCAGATCGGCGGGTTCTTGTTGCAGGATAACCGTGGAGTTGCCAGCGGGATTCGGAGCCTCGCCAGCTAGAGCGTTTCCGAGCGAAAACGGGCTGAGCAACAATAACAGCAGCTGTGAGATGAGGGAATTTTTCATTGATGAACGTTTGCTCGAAACGCGCGGCCGTCATCCTGGCTGTTTTGGAGCGCGGCCTTCCAGCTTGGATCCTGCAGGGCAAATCATCACGGCAGGCAAGATGCCCGCCTTCCGAGACAGGCTGGAAGCCTATCCTCCGTTTTCGTGCGGATGCCCGCCATCGCCGCTCCCGGCCGTGAGCATTCCTGGTATTATTGGCAAGCTATCTTGTCGGAGGCGGTGCTGCGCGCTCCCAAGCCGATCAGGATGAGGATTTTCAGCCTCAAGGTTGGATACCGTCGAATCGAGAGACAAAAAAGGACCGGGGCAAGAAGCCCCGGCCCAAGGTGGGTCAGGCAATCAGGCTTGACGACGCCGCCGGGCCAGCATGGCCACGCCGCCGAGTCCGAGCAGAGCGATTGAAGACGGTTCGGGAATGGCTTCGCCCAACAAGACGAGATCGTCGATCAACACGGTGCCGCCCAAAAGGGTTTCGCCGTCGATCGGACCGATGCCTTGGCTGAACTCGATGAAAGCCGCCGTGGCACCGGCGGGAACGACGCCGAGATCGTAGGTGATTTCCGTCCAAGTGCTGGGATTGATGGAGCCTTGGAAAAATACATTGCCACTATCTGCCAAGGGGGTGCCGCCGCCATTCAGGTAGCGAAGGGCGAACAGGACGTTGCCGGTGGTGCCGGCAAAACCCTTGGCCCAAAAGCTCAAGAGCGGGTTATCGCCTGGGGTGATGCCGGGGAGCAAGCCGTCATTAACAGAGTTTTGGAGCATGACAGCAGCATTGAGCTGTGGCGACGCAAGTTGGGCGGAAAAACTGCCGGTGCGGGCATCGGTTGAAAGCGAGTAACCTGATGCAGCAGGCAGCCAAGATTGGGCGGCGGGAGGGTTCGCGCCTGCGGTTTCAAAACCGCCGTTG
This sequence comes from Akkermansiaceae bacterium, assembly GCA_041753485.1. Taxonomy (GTDB): domain Bacteria; phylum Verrucomicrobiota; class Verrucomicrobiia; order Verrucomicrobiales; family Akkermansiaceae; genus Luteolibacter. The sequence goes on along the minus strand of JBGSUP010000297.1, from coordinate 49 downwards.
GCAAACAAGTTGGTAACAGCCGCTTGGGTGCTGATGGCCGACGCGGCAG
>JBGSUP010000296.1:0-2250 GCA_041753485.1 Akkermansiaceae bacterium | reverse complement strand
CCAGCAGCCGGTGCTGCGCCAAAGCGAGCGGACCCCCGCGATGCTCCGCAATGAAACGCCGGTCCCTCATGAGATGCGACGCCTGGTCTGCGGCAGCGTTGGGTGAAAATGCAACCCGGCAGAGGGGATGGGCATCCAGCTCCTAACGACCGGAGCGACAGGAATTTCCGGGATGACGATCATTTCTCAAACACTCCATTTACAGGCCGCACTTAGCGTTTTGATGCGAGCATGCCAATCGGCAAATCCGTGTTTTCGGGTTTGCGAAAGACAAAATTGCGGCATGGTTCGGCCGTGGATTCGATCACACAGGCGGTGTTGGGGGCGGCGGTTGGAGAAATGATCCTGGGCCGGCGGCTGGGCAACCGGGCGCTTGCGTGGGGAGCCCTGTTCGGCACACTGCCGGATCTGGATGTGCTGGTGGCGCCATTTCTCGACCATGCGGCCAATCTCTGGTGGCACCGCGGGCCAAGCCACTCGCTGCTGGTGATGGTGCTCGCCTCGTGGGGCTTGTCCGGGTGGCTCGCCAGGCGGTGGAAACGCGACAAAGTTTCGCGCTCACGGGCTGGTTGGTTCGTCTTCGCGGTGTGGAGCACCCATGTGTTGATCGATTGTTTCACGGTCTATGGCACCTCGGTGTTGTGGCCGTTTTCCGATCACCGCGTGGGTTTCAACCATCTCTTCATCATCGATTTCTTCTTCACCATGCCGATGCTGGTGGCGCTGGTCTGGCTGGCTTTCCTGCGGACGAAAAAACAACTGCCGAAGCGCCGCCGCCTGAATGCGTGGGGGCTTGGAATCGCCACCGCCTACGCACTGCTGAGCGTGGCCATGAAGCAGGTGGCCTCAGCCGGCTTCGAGGCGGATCTGGCGCGGCGCGGGGTGGCCTTCGAGCGGCGGATGGAGGCACCCACAGCATTCAACATCATCCTGTGGCGTGCGGTGGTGGATCGCGGTGATGAGTTCTGGGTGGGCTACCGCACGGTGTTCGAAAGCCGTTTGGAACCCGTGCGCTGGACGATCTATCCGCAGGGTGCGGAGGCCGTGGCCGGCATGGAGGACTTGCGCGAGCTGAAGACCTTGAAGTGGTTTGCCGACGGCTGGTGGATCGCCCGGCCCCATGTGAAGGGGGCTTGGGTGGGGGATCTGCGTTTTGGCGAAGGCCGTGCCTGGGGCGACCGCAAAGGCATGGTGGACAGCCGTCCGGCGTTTGCCTGGAACGTGCTGCCACAGGAGCAGGACGAACGCCTGCAACCGCTGCATCCGGCCCGGACAGAAGTGGGCGAGACGCTCCGGCGGATGGCGTTGCGCATCTGCGGCAGGCACTCCGAGTGGGAGGCCAATCCGCGCTTGGCCGGCGTGACGGGCAGCCTGCCGGAATTTCTGGCGGTGGAGGAATGACTCAACCTGGATGGGAAAACGGGAATGATGGATTGATCGGATGATAAAGGAATTGCAAACATTGAGAAGCGAACCTGCCGGGTGGGCGTCCGGATCGTTAGGGCACTGAAATGTTTTCCGCGGGATCCGTCAAAATCCGGATAACCCGTGGTTTCAATCGTGGAACTCGGGCTCATCCGGTGACCGGGCAGGTGCCTGCGAACCGCGTGTTTCGTGCCTTTTCGTGGATTTCGTGGTTCGCATTTCGTCATTTCGAGTTATGAGTCCGCTGGTGAAAATGATTTCCCTGTTGTGCCTGGCCTTGGCAGTGCCGGTGCTTGGAGCCCCGGCCGATCCCGGAGAAACGGCTGTCCGTTTTCTGGAAAAGGTGAGGACCCGAGACCTTAACCTGGATCCCGGTGCCGACACCGCGCTTTCGCCGCAGACCAGCGCCCGGAAACGCACGGAAATCGCCCGCCGCCTCGAACGCATGGCAAGCGATCTCGGCAGCGATCCCCTCGAAGTGGGCGCGGTCAAAGTCGATGGCGATCTCGCGGCGGTGCTGATCCGCAAAATCGGCGGTTTCGATCCCAGCCGCCTCCAGATCTTCCCGATCGCCATGGTCAAGCGCGGCGCGTCCTGGGCCGCGGCCCCGGTCCCGGCATCTTTTGAAAACTCCGGCTTCGAATACACCGTTGCAATCCGCCAGCGCCTGACGGCGCTCCAAGACTGGATGCTGCGCGAGCAGGTGCTCGATCTGGCAGTCCTGCGCGAGCAATCCGCAGAGCGCATGCGCCGCAAGATCGAGGCCAACCTGCCCGCCGCCACGCTCCGCTCGCTGAGCGCGAAACAAGCCGGTGAACGCTTCCT
>JBGSUP010000295.1:0-1650 GCA_041753485.1 Akkermansiaceae bacterium | reverse complement strand
GTTGATGTTGAGCGGGCGGCCGGTGGCGAGTTCCGCGGCGAGCGGGGAAACCACCGGCACAATGCCCGCACGGTGCGCGGCATCCATGTGTGCGAGTTGGCAGCCGACGACTTCGCCCACGCGGCCGATATCGACGAGCTTGCCATCCGCATCGCTGCCTTTGATTTTCTCGCCGAGAAACACGTCGTTGCCGGGAATGCCCACGGCCTTGCCGCCGAAATCGCGGATCATTCTAACAAGCCCGGGGTTGATCTCCTCGCTCAGCACGCGGGCGACGATGTCGATCGCCTCATCGGTGGTGACACGGAAGCCGCCGACGAATTCCGCCGCCAGGCCGGCCATTTCCATTGCGGCGGAGATCGCCTTGCCGCCGCCATGGACGACGATTGGATTGATGCCCGCCACTTCGAGAAACACGATGTCGCGCATGACCCTGGCGACGAGTTCCGGGTTTTCCATGGCGGAGCCGCCCAGTTTGATGAGGAAGGTCTTGCCGCGGAAGGCCTGGAGATAGGGCAGGGCCTCGATGAGGGCGTTCGCTTTGTCGATCGGTTGCATCGGCGCGGAGGCTAGGGCGGAAAGCGCGGATCGAAAAGCGGGAACTCAGAGCGGCGCGACTTTGCGGTAAGCTTCGATCACGGCGAGTTCGCCGGCTTTTCCGGGAAGCGAGTTGCCGTGTTCCATGCCGATGACCAGGTCGCTGCCGGTCTCCGCGAAGCGGCGTGCGAGGTGCGCGAAGACATTGCCATAGTGGATCTCACCGGTGCCGGGCTCCTTGCGGCCGGGATTGTCGCCGGCCTGGAAACAGCCGATCTCATCCCAGCAGAGGTCGATGTTAGGGATGAGGTTCCCCTCGCTGATCTGTTGATGATAGATATCAAACAGGATTTTGCAGGCAGGGCTGTTGACGGCCTTGCAGATGGCATAGGCCTGGTCCGAATGCCGGAGAAAGACCCCGCCGTGATTGGTATGCCAGTTGAGCGGTTCGAGCACCATGACGAGATTTTCCGGTTCGAGGATTTCCGCGCAGCGGCGCAGCAGATCGATGGTGTTGGCGGTTTGATAACCTTCGGCGAGACGCGCGTTGCCGGCGAATCCCTCACGGCCCTTCACCTGTTGATCGATCGTGCCCGGAACCACGGTCATCCACTTCGCTCCCACACGTTTGGCGACTTCGACGGAGGCTTTGATTTTACCGAGGATCGCTTCCTCCGCGGCCTTGTTCCTGCGGGCGAAGGACGGGGTTTCAAAATCCGCGTGGGCGACGAAGACACCCATTTTCATGCCGTGTTCGCGGAGCGTGTCGCCGATCTTCTCCTGCATTTCCGGCGTTTGGCCGGGCAGGCCGTTGTCTTCCCAGGCGGTGAAGCCCTGATCGGCGGCGAACTTGATCTGATCGATCACCTTGTCTCCAGCGTGGGCCTTGAACATGCCCGGATGCGGGGCGAAACGCAGCTTGAATTTCGGCGTCGAGTTCTCCGCGCCGAAACTGCGGATGGGAAATGAAATGCTTGCTGCGCCGGCGAGCATGGCGGCGCGGTTGAGGAAATGGCGGCGGCTTTGGTTCATGATGGTGGCACAGGATACGGCGAAGTGGGTGCTAACTTGCAAACGATGGCTGCGGCCGCGATCGCGGCCAGGGCCGGCAAG
>JBGSUP010000294.1:0-1964 GCA_041753485.1 Akkermansiaceae bacterium | reverse complement strand
GGATGGTGGTTTCGGCAGTGCCGCCGGCGACTTCGAGGATGAGTCTCACCGCGAAGGCGGAGGCGGTGAGCACGCCTTGCGGATCGACTCCGCGCTCGAAGCGGTAGGATGAATCCGAGGTGAGCGAGGTGCGGCGCGAGGTGCGGCGAATGCCTTGCGGCGTGAACCAGGCGGACTCCAGCAGGATGTCGTTGGTGGTGTCCGTGACACCGCTGGTGAGGCCGCCCATGACGCCGGCGAGCGCGAGGGCCGCGCCGGATTCGTCGGAGATGAGTAGGTCGTCGGGAGTGAGGACGTGCTCGGATTCGTCGAGGGCGAGGAAGGTTTCGCCGTCGGTGGCGTTGCGCACGATGATGTTGCCGGTGAGCTTGGCGGAGTCGAACGCGTGGAGCGGCTGGCCGGTTTCGTGGAGCACGAAGTTGGTGACATCGACGATGTTGTTGATCGGTCGCAGGCCGATGGATTCGAGGCGTTGTTTCAGCCAGTATGGGGAGTCTTTGATGGTGACGCCGGAAATTCTAACGGCGGTGTAGAGGGGGCAAGCTTGTGGCGCGGCGATTCGGATTTGGCTCGTGGGCGAGAAGCCCATGCTCCATGAAGCGAGTGGTTTGAGCGGAGTTTTGAGCAGGGTGGCGAGTTCGCGGGCCATGCCGTAGTGGCTGAGGAGGTCCGGGCGGTTCGGGGTTACTTCGAGTTCCAGCAAGGTGTCGGAATCGAAGAGTTGTTTGACTGGTTTACCGATTTCCGAGTCTTCGGGGAGGATGAGCAAACCGTCCTCACCGGGTGGCAGGCCGATCTCCGCGGCGGCGCAGAGCATGCCCTTGGATTCCACCTTGCGCATGACGGTCTCGCCGATGGTGAAGCCGCCGGGAAGTTCCGCGCCGGGGAGGGCGCAGGGGACTTTATCGCCGACCTTGTAGTTTTGCGCACCGCAGACGATCTGGCGGAGAGCACCTTCGCCGCAATCGACTTGGGTGACTTTCAGGCGGTCGGCGTTCGGGTGCTGGACGGCTTCCATGATCCGGGCGACGACAATTTTCTCCGAGGCGATGCCCTTGGAAACGATGCCTTCGACTTCGACACCGGCGAAGGTGAAGAGGTCGTCGATTTCCTTGATGGATTTGCCGGATAGATCGAGATGGGTGGATAGCCAGTTCAGGGAGACGTTCATGGGAAGAGGATGGTGGATCGGGGATTGAAGCGAAACGCGGAGGCGCAGAGGTCGCAGAGGTTGACGCAGAGAGATGGGAACGAGACTTCTTAATCTTGCGTCTTGAAGTCTTGTGTCTTCAAGCAAACTGCTTGAGGAACCGGACGTCGTTTTCGATGAGCAGGCGGATGTCCTTAATGCCCCAGCGGATCATGGCGAGGCGGTCGAGGCCCATGCCGAAGGCGAAGCCGGTGACGATCTCGGGATCGAAGGCCTTGTCCTTGCGGGTCTGGTTGATGGATTCGAAGACGGCCGGATCGACCATGCCGCAGCCGGCGACTTCGATCCAGCGCGGGGCCTGGCCTTTGACGGTGAGTTTCACGTCGATCTCGAAACTCGGCTCGGTGAACGGGAAGAAGTGCGGGCGGAAGCGAACTTCGGTTTCGGGGCCGAAGAGCTCATGGAGAAAGTATTCGAGCGTGCCCTTCAGATCCGGCAGCGAGACGTTGGTGCCGACGTAGAGGCCTTCGAGCTGGTTGAAAACGGATAGGTGGGTGGCGTCGATTTCATCGCGGCGGTAGGCGGAGCCGGGGGCGATGATGCGGACCGGAGGCTTCCCGGTCTCCATGGTGCGGATTTGCACGCTGGAGGTGTGGGTGCGCAGGAGTTTTCCGGAATCGAAATAGAAAGTATCCTTTTCGTTGCGCGCCGGGTGGTCGGCGGGAGTGTTTAGGGCGTCGAAACAATGGAACTCGTCCTCGATTTCCGGTCCGTCGGCGAGGGCGAAACCCATGCGGCGGAGAATGCCGATCGC
>JBGSUP010000293.1:0-18510 GCA_041753485.1 Akkermansiaceae bacterium | reverse complement strand
CCGAAACCGAACGCCAGGCCGCGCTTGATGACAACCGCCGCGCCATCGACGAAGCCGCCGCGATCGGCGCGCCCCAGGTAGTGCTCGTTTGCGGCGCCAAACCGGAACTCTCGCTTGCCGAGAACCGCAAGCAGATCGCCGAGGGTATCGCCAAATGCATCGACCACGCCGCCGCCCTGGGCGTGAAACTCGCCATCGAGCCGCTGCACCCGATGTATTCCGACTGCCGCAGCGCGATCAACACTCTGGGCCAGTGCAACGACCTCATCGATCAGCTCGGTGGCGACCACGTTGGCATCGCCGCCGATGTCTATCACATCTGGTGGGATCCGATGCTCGAGGCGGAAATCCGCCGCGCGGGGAAACGCATCATCGGCTTCCATGTCTGCGACTGGCTCACGCCTACCAACGACTTCCTCAACGACCGCGGCCTGATGGGCGAGGGCTGCATCGACATCAGGGGCATCCGCGCCATGGTCGAAGCCACCGGTTTCAACGGCCCCATCGAGGTCGAAATCTTCTCCAACCGCCACTGGGCCCGCGATCCGGACGAATTCTTCCAAGACATTCTCACCGCCTATCGGAACCACGTCTGATTTCTCAATTCAAAATTCAAAATCCAACATTCAAAATTCCATGACCACCCACCGCATCGGCATCATCATGAACGGCGTCACCGGACGCATGGGCACCAACCAGCATCTCATTCGCTCGATCGACGCGATCATCAAACAGGGCGGCCTGCGCATCGGGGCCGATGAGGTCATCATGCCCGATCCCATTTTGGTCGGCCGCAGTGAAAGCAAGCTGCGCGAGCTGTGCGCGCGCACCAGCGCCACACGCTGGACGACCGATCTCGACGCGGCCCTTGCCAACCCGGATGATAGCGTTTATTTCGACGCGCAGACGACCGGCCGCCGCGCCGATGGCGTGCGCAAGGCGGTGGCCGCCGGCAAGCACATCTACTGCGAGAAACCCATCGCCGTGGATTCCAAGACCGCGCTGGAACTCCATGAGTTATGCCAAAAGGCAGGAGTCAAAAACGGCGTCGTTCAGGACAAGTTGTGGCTTGCCAGCTTCGTCAAACTCAAGCGCCTCATCGAGACCGGCTTCTTTGGAAGAATCCTCAGCGTGCGCGGCGAATTCGGCTACTGGGTGTTCGAAGGCCACACCATACCGGCGCAGCGCCCGAGTTGGAACTACCGCAAGGAGGACGACGGCGGGATCATCGTCGATATGCTCTGCCACTGGCAATACGTGCTCGAAAACCTCTTCGGAAAACCCAAGGCCCTCAGTTGCCTCGGCGCCACCCACATCCACGAGCGCATTGATGAAAACGGCAAGCCCTACCGCTGCACCGCCGACGATTCCGCCTATGCCACCTTCGAACTCGAAGGCGGCGTGATCGCGCATTTCAACTCGTCTTGGACCGTGCGCGTCCGCCGCGACGACCTACTAACCGTTCAGGTTGATGGCGAAAAAGGCACCGCCGTCTGCGGCCTGCGCGACGTGTGGATCCAGCACTACGGCAACACTCCGCGGCCGGTGTGGAATCCCGACATCCCGCAACCGATCAACTTCCTCGATGGCTGGTCGAAAGTGCCGGATCAGGAAACCTACGACAACGCCTTCAAGATCCAGTGGGAGCTGTTCCTGAAACATGTTGTCCGCGACGAACCGTTCCCGTGGGACCTGTTCAGCGGTGCCAAAGGCGTGCAGTTCGCCGAACTCGGCATCCAAAGCTGGAAGGAACGCCGCTGGGTCGATGTGCCCGAAATCGGTTGAATCCGTTCATCTTCCTTGAGCCTGGAAAAAACAGAACCGCAGACTGGCGCGAATTCACGCAGATAATCAAAGAGTTGTGTTGATTGGGGCGCTCGCCCGGAGAGTTGGCGTCCGATTTTGCTCAAGCCTCCTGACATCAATGTCCATCCGCGTAGATCTGCGGTTCGTTTTCCTCAGAGAATATCCTCTGGGGCTCGGGTTGGCATGCCAACGCCGGGACGGTCCGCACCGATGGCCTGATTCCCGCCACCGACTTGACAGCCAGCTGCCACTGATCCAAGAACCCTTGCGATTTCCTGGCGAATGGAGTCACCGATGGTGCGGGCACCAAGGTCGATTTCAACAGGCAGCCGAACATTCCTGCGCTCGGCATCACCACGGTCACGGACTCAGCGGTCAGGAGGCTGTTCCTGATTGGCGAAGTCACCCTTAACAGCGCAACTTGAGGACACTCACGAATGACTCAGTTGAATCAAAAGCAGCGGATGGGCGCTCAGCCTGTCTCGAAAGGCGGGCACCTTTCCTGCCGTTGCTGTGCATTTCGGAGTAATTCCAAGCTGGAAGCCCGCCCTCCCCGACAGCCAGGATGGCTGATCTCCATTTTTCAAACAGCCTCTCAGGGGTTCCTGCATTTCGCCGCCCTACTTGCCGTTTGCGCTGCTCAGAATCACCCGAACATCCTGCTGCTGTTTGGCGACGATCTCGGCCGCTACGCCTCGGCCTATGCGAACCCGCAAAAACCGTCTCCCAACGACATCATCCGCACTCCGGTATTCGACCGGATGGCCCGCGAAGGGGCTTTGTTTCATAGCGCGTTCGTCTCGGCACCGTCATGCACGCCATCCCGCGCAGCACTCAACACGGGCAGGCATTTTTTCTGCAACGGCTCGCATGCCCAACTCCACTTCCCGTGGCAAAATGGCGCGCCCGATCCGTTCGACAAGATCAAGGGCATGCCGCTGGTCCTCCGCGATGGCGGCTACCACATCGGCCTCAGCCTCAAGTTGCACATGCGCGACAGCATCATCGGCGGCAAAAAAAACCTCTACGACAAGGCCGGCCAAAACGTGAATCACTACTCGGAGTTCCTCACCAGAGCGAATGACAAGCAGGCCGCGAAACAACAGATCTTCGACGAAGTGCGGGCGAATTTCCGCGCCTTCCTCGCCAAACGCAAGGAGGGCCAGCCGTTCTTCTACTCATTCAATCCGACCAACACGCACCGCAGGTGGGTGCAAGGCTCGGGCAAGGCGCTGTGGGGCCTCAATCCCGACGACCTCAAGGGCCGGATGCCGAAAGTGCTGCCCGCATCACCCGAGATCCGCGAGGACATGGCCGACTACCTCGGCGAGGTGATGGCCTTCGACGCCGCCTGCGGCGAACTCATCAAAATGGTTGAAGAGATGGACGAACTGGACAACACCGTCATCCTCATCTCCGGCGATCACGGCATCCCGGGATTCCCGCGCGGCAAGTGCAACGTCCATGACTTCGGAGCTGCGGTTTGCCTCGCCATCCGCTGGCCGGAAAAGATAGCCGCCGCCCGCGTCGTGAAGGTGCCGGTATCGCTGATTGACCTCGCCCCCACCCTGCTCGCCGCCGCCCGGCTGGAATCGCCGGACGATCCCGACGGCCAAAACCTGCTGCCCGCGCTGGCACCTGGAGGCGGAGATTCGATGCTCCGCGGCTGGGTGTTGATCGGGCGTGAGCGGCATGCCCACAGCGCACGCGATGGCAATCTCCCTTACCCGGTCCGTGCACTGCGGACGCCGGATTTCCTCTATGTGAAAAATTTCAAACCCGATCGCTGGCCAATGGGCGCGCCGTTTCAGGTCACGGATGCCTCCGAGCCATCCTTCGACGCGCTCGTGAATGATACCTACGCGGCTTTTCCCGATATCGACTCATCGCCCACCAAGGCCTGGCTGGTCCAGCACCGCAAGGATACCGCGATGCAGGCTTTCCTCGAATTCGCCTGGGCCAAGCGCCCCGCCGAGGAACTCTACAACATGGCCAAGGACCCCGATCAGACGAAAAATCTCGCCGCCGATCCAGCCTATGCCGAAACCCTGGCCAAACTCAGAGGACAACTCATGGATGAACTCAAGGCAAACGACGATCCCCGCCTGGCCGACGATGCGTTCGACCGCGCGCCATTTCACATCAAGGACAAAAAATGAACCCATCCGGAATCGGAGACGACAAAGTCGTTCGCATCGCGGATGTCATATCCCGGCGGTGTCGGGCCGGGCTCATGCTTTCCGCAATCATGGCCGGGATGGCGATTGCGGATGAACCGTCGGCGCGCGAGGTCATTCCGGCCAAAGCAACATCATCCACGACGAAGAGCTCTCGCTTGGCTACCCCTTCGTGATGTTTTACAACGCCAGGACGAAGTCCGGTTACGAAGTGATTGGCATGGCGGTTTCCAACGACATGAAAACCTGGCTGCGCTACGGCAACGATCCGGTGGTGGACAACGGCAAAGGCCTGTCCGGTGACGCGCAGGTGGTAAAAATTGGCGACACCTGGGTGATGTTCTATTTCGGTGCCTTCTACAAACCCAGGGCCTTCGAGACTTTCGCCGCGTCCCACGACCTGGTCACCTGGACAAAATGGGAGGGCCCGCGCCTCATCGGACCGTCGGAACCCTGGGACGCCACTTATGCCCACAAACCGTGGGTGATCAAACACGAGGGTATCGTCTATCATTTCTACAACGCCGTCGGCGTGCAGGGCCGCGTCATCGCGCTGGCGTCCTCGAGGGACCTGAAAGCCAAGCCAAGCGGCAATTGACGACCATGATTCCAATCACCCCCCCACACACTCCATTCACCCGCATCCTCATCTTGAATCTAACAGCGTGACCGCCCGCCGCGCTGCATGCCGCCGAGGCCTCCGCCCGGAAACCCAACATCCCCGTCATCCTCGCCGACGACTTCGGTTATGTGGCTGGGGGCGTGCATGGTTGCAAGGACATCCACGGCACCCGCTCGCCCGGCCCCTTCTCCACCCTGCCGCCACCGCGCTGCGGACTGCCCGTGCCACTGCCGGAGCTTTATGAGATCCGGAAACAAATCTTCCAGGACCACGCCAACTATCAGCAAGGCCTCTATTACTTCCCGGCCAATGACCTGCGGGTGCCCGCAGCGCTGCGTGAGCGTGTGAGGAAATACGGGTTGGACCCCAAGGGGTTTCCCTTAACCGCCCACTAGCCGCACCATTCCAACGTTCGCGAAGGCCGCCGCATGGTTTCCGATTGCGGCATGACCCGGGAGGATTGCGAGACGAAGAGCATGGAGGAGGATCGCATGGGATTGGCTTCCTTGAGGGTCGGTCTCGTGGTGATGATGGGAATGCTGATTGTGCCCGCCAAAGCCACGGAATCCACCAGTCACGACGCGGACATCGACCGCGCGCGCCTGGAAGTGCGCGCCTCGCCGACCAACGCCGGAAATTGCCGCGAACGCTCGTTGTCAATGTTGCTCTGCCTCGACCTCGAAACCGGAAAGGACCTCTGGAAATCCACCCAGACCCACCCGCTGTTAGGCATCTACAAGTATCCGGTGATCATGTCCTCCCCCGTGCTGCTTGGCGACCGCAGCGTCCACTGCCTCGATGCCTCCAACGGAAAGATCTTATGGCAGGCAAGATGCCTGCCCCCCCGAAGAAGCTGGTGCGGTGTTTATGACCAGGGACCGGTGATGGCGAGGGTCAGGCCGGGGCCGAAGAGGTTGATGAAGAGCCATTTTCCGTCGGCAGAGAAGCAGGTGCCGGCGAATTCGGTGTTGTCCTTCGGGTTGCGGGCGAAGGTGGAGATGGTGCCATCGGGGTCGATCCAGCGGAGGTGGGTGTGGTTGGCAAAGGTGGGGTCGATGAGATCCTCGCAGACGACGAGGCCGCCGGTGGGTGTGGGGCAGAGGTTGTCGCCGTTGATCAGGGGGGCGTTTTTGTGGGATTGGATGAAGAGTTCCAGGGTGTCGGTTTTCCCGGGTGAATCTGCGGGGATGAGCCGGAAGATTTGGCCGTAACGGTCAGGGCCGCCGTCGGTGCACGCGATGAAGAAGCCGGTATCGGAGAAGTGGATGCCTTCGCCGCGGGCGAAGAGAGCGGCACCGGCTTGGTGGCCTTGAAAGCGGAGATTGTCTTCGGGCGAGTGGGTGTCGTTGAGGTCAATCCATGTGGCTTCGAGTGTCTCGCCTTGGGAGATTCTGGAGGTGTCCCTGGTGTAGTTCCGCAGGTCGAACCGTGGTTTGTTGGCGATGGCGAGAGCTTGGAGTTTTCCGGAGGAGAAGTCGTTTTTGGTATCGGGGATGAAGCGGTAGAGCAGGCCGTCCCTGCGGTCCTCCGTGAGATAGAGGATGCCGGATGCTGGGTCGAGGGCGACGGCTTCGTGGCAGAAGCGCCCCAGGGCTTTGATGGGTATGGGTTTTTGAAGGCCGATTTGCGTGCTTGCCTTGACTTCGAAGCACCAGCCGTGGTTTTTGCCGCGCTCGTCGGTGAGGTTGTCCGATTCCTCGCAGGTGATCCATGAGCCCCAGGGCATGATGCCGCCGGCGCAGTTGCGGTCGGTGCCGATGAGGGATAGGAACTCGGAGACCTTTTCGCCGGTGGCGGGGTCGAAGACGATGTTGGTGGTTCCACCGATGCAGGTGGAGTTGTTGTCGGGGCCGGGATCGTAGCAGAGGGAGGGGTCTATATTTTTGGGAAGGCCGGGGGAGGTGAAGGGGCTGAGGTGCTGGGCGGCGATGTCGAGTTCGTGGTTGCGGACAAGGACGATTTTGCCGTCGGGCGCGTCGAAAGCACCCATGCCATCGGGGTATCCGGGGACTTTGAAGCCATCGCTCATGGTGTCGCCCGATTTGGAGAGGATGCGGTAGGAGAAGCCTTTGGGGAGGTCGAGGATGCGTTTGGGGTCGGGGATGAGTTCGCCGAATTTGGAGGCGGGTGACGGGGATGGGTTGGCCAGAAGTTTTTGCAGGCCCAGGAAGGCAAGGGAGGATGTGACGAGGAAGTGGCGGCGGTTGTGCATGGGTCCAGTATGCAGTGTTTCATCGGCCTGGTGCCAGCAGAAGGGTAAAGATTTCGTCACAGACCGGCTCCGGGCTGCTGGAATTTTCCGGGGTGAATGCCGTTGAATGAGCCGATGGCCGGAGCGGAGGGCGGGGTTTAATCCACGATGCGTCGTTTCGGAAAGAGGGCGAGAGCGTCGTTGATGATGCGCTGGGCCATTTCCGCGCCACATTGGTCAGCGCTTTTGGGAAATTTTTTGTCTTGGAACGATTTCCAATCCGCGGCGGTGAGGCGGTCGTCGATGTGGGCGTATTGGAGTGCGTTGAGGGCTTGGAGGAAGACATCGCCGTTTCGGGTTGCGTCGATTTCCCGGCGCAGGGCATGGCAGGCGGTGTCGGGATCGCCGCAACGGCCGAGGGCTTGGGCGGCCATGATGCGGTTGGCGGGCATCGAATCTCCGGCGATCATTTTGCCGAGCGCCTGCCGCACGGCGGCATCGTCGCTACGGGTGAGAAAGAGGCCGTAGGCTCCGTGGTAGCGGGCGGCAGGGTGGGGGTGGTTCGTGCAGGCGAGGTATTGGCTTGTCATTTCGCGGTCACCGAGAGCGGCCTGCTTGGCGATTTCGAGCAGTTCGGCGACCGGGTATTGGTCGCTTTGGGCAAATTCGTAGAGGGTTTTGTGGGGTTTGTCCGGCCCGGCGAGATCAGGTGCCATGGGTTCGGGGATGAGTCCGGTGTCGCGGGTTGCGATCATCCATTCGTCGAGGGCTTGCGAGAGGGTATGGATGCGCTTCAGGTGCGCGGGATCGGCGGCGAGGTTGTTGACGTGCCAGGGGTCTTCCCGCGTGTCGAAGAACCCGATGGCGGGCTTGGGCTGATAGAATTGCGATTGGATGGGGTCGCATTTGCCTTGGGCAAAATGGTTTTCCCACGCGTTCCAGTTTGCCTGCACGCCGTTGCCGTAACGGCTGTCGCGACCGGGCGGGCGATGTGGCATGAAGTGGCGGATCAAGTAGTAGCGGCCATCGGTGACGGCGCGGCTGAAGTCGGGACGTTCGCCCATGCGGTCGCGCGAGAAATGCACGAATCGGGGTGCCGCTTCGGTGTGCTTGCCGAGGAAGACACGGCCTTGCATGAGGGCGGGGATTTCCAGTGCGGCGAGCGACAAAACGGTTTTCGGGAAATCGACGAAGCTGACAAGCCGGTCGCTGGTTTCACCGGGTTTCGCGGGGGCGAGGTGCTGCCATTTTTCGGGAAAGCGGACGATGAGGGGAACCTGGGTTCCGCCGTTTTGGATGTATCGCTTGGAGCGGCTGAGCATGCCGCCGTGGTCGGAGAAGAAAAAAACGATCGTGTTGCCGGCGACGCGCGCTTCCTCGAGTTCGCGGAGTTTTTCCCCGACCTGTTCGTCCATGCGGGTGATCAGGTCGTGGAGGCGCGCCCAGTCCTCGCGGATTTCCGGGAGGTCGGGGTGGTAGGGCGGGAGCGCGATGCCTTTGGGATCAATGCGCGGTTTGCCGGGAATCTCGCCGCGTCGGACGTATTCCCGGATTCTGCGGTCGGCCAGCTGGCTTTCGTGGGTGGTGGTGATGTTGAAGACGGCGAAGAAGGGCTGGCCGGGCCGGCGGAATTTCCAGTGGGCTTTGCCGCTGGTCTCGTTCCACAAGTCCGCCTTGGTGATTTCGTAGCTGGAGTTGTAGTCTGTTTTGACGTTGTTGGTGGTGTAATAGCCGGCGTCTTTGAAGATCCTGGGATAGGCGGGGATGGAGTCGGGCAGTTGCCGGTAGCTGCGCATGTGATGGGTGCCGAGGCTGCCGGCATACATGCCGGTGAGCAGGGTGGAGCGGGCGACTCCGCAGACGGGCGCATTCGAGTAGGCGCGGGTGAACCGGATGCCGTGTTCGGCGAGCTTGTCGAGGTTGGGCGTGTGCGCCTCCGCGCAGCCGTAGCTGCCGAGGTAGGGGCTGATGTCCTCGCAGGTGATCCAGAGGATGTTGGGTTTTTCTCCGGCGAGGGCCGCGCAGGAGGCGGCGAGGAGCAGAGGGAGCACCTTCACGATGGACGTTCTGCGATGGTTCGGTGTGGGTTTCATTTGATTTCCGGTCCCGCGGCATCGTCGAAGGCGGCGGCTTGCTCCCGATGCGTCGTTGCCGGGACTGTGCCCTCGTGCCGAAGCGCGGCCCGGAGTGGCCTTGGGAGTGGAGTTAGTCCAACAGCGCCTGCATGGCCTTGACGCGTCCGGGATGTTGCCCGGCAAGGTTGGTGCTGGCTGCCAGGAATTTGCTTTTGGGGTGAAGGCCGTTGAAAGAGCCGGTGGCCGGACCGGGGGCGGAAAAAAGGGGGTGTTCGGCGGTTTGGGTGGCGGGGCGGGTGCTTTGGGTGCGTTTGCGGCCGGGGGATTGCCTGAAGGCGGGTCTCGGGGGGCGACAGCCGGCGCATCCCCGCTTCTTGGGCGAGGATTCCGGGCACTCGTTCGCTGACTGTGACCATGAGCAGAACGCGTATGACTTCAGCGCTTGGGTGTGAAGCGAAATCCCCATCGGTCGGTTGGTTCCGGGTTTGCCGGCGCTGAGATTTTGAATCCCGCGACTCAGTGGCAATCTGCATGCTGGGCCACGTTGCCGCCGAGTAGTTTCCCATGCGAAAGCAGGAATCTTGTAATTGATGTCTCTCATGATTTTCGTAATGGATGTCTCTCGTAATCTTCCCGCTCCAAAAACCGCAGCCAAACTGCATTTCATGAGAATCGTCGAATTTGCCTTTATTGCCTATCCAGCCAGGGACTTGGCGCGGTCTCGTGCCTTCTACGAGGGGGTTCTTGGACTCGACCCGGGAATGACTTTCGAAGAGGAGGCCCAGTTCTGGGTCGAATATGAAATCGGCCCGCACACGCTCGGCATCGGCAATGAGCCCTTTCTGAAACCCAGCGCGGCGGGACCACAGCTCGTGTTGGAGGTGGCTGACTTCGACGACACCATCGCGCATCTGAAACGCCATCAGGTACCTTTCACCGTGGAACCCTTCGAGATGCCAGCGTGCCGGGCCGCGGTCATTCTGGACCCGGATGGGAACAGCCTCGGCATTCACCAACGCAACGCCTGAATCACATGGCCGGGCCTCACCCCATGATGACCGATCTGTGCATCCGCCCCGGAAATGTGGCGGATGCGGCGGATTGCGGGCGCATGGCGGGGTGTAGTTTCCTGTCACGGGGGAGTTGGAAATCGGATGGATGAAATCGCTACAGCGACAAGCATGCCGAAGTCCGAATTGATTCCGCTTCGCACCAATGGTGGACTTGCTCATGAGAGTCCCGCACCATCCTGGACTGGAGCACCGGTGCGTCGAGATAGCCTCGCTCTGCAGCGATCAGGAAAATATCATCATCCCCGCGGGGGACGGTTATGTCCTCGCGCTGGAATGAAACGCCCGGTCAGCGGCAGGGGCGACTAGCCCTGTCGGCCATGTCGCATGACCTCAATGGCTGTTAGAGAAACCGCCGGAGAACGACTTCCCCGTCCTCATCCGTCTCGCCTGTCGGCATGAATCCCAGCGATTGGAACAACCTCTCGGAGCCGAGGTTGCCGGGGACCACACTGACATGAATCTCCTTGCAGGCATACGTTTCACGCAATTTCACAAGCAGGAGACCGAGTGCGGCCGTCCCGTGGCCGTTTTGTTGATAGGCGCGGTCGATCATCAGGCGGACAATGTGAACCCGGCGCGAGTCCGGATCTTTTCCATAGAGCACGAAGCCGATGGGGGTGCCGTCCTTTTCAATCACCCCGGGCACCAGATAGTCCCACGTCTTCGACTGGGCGATCGACAGGACGTTGGGAGCGACAAATGAGTTCTGATCCTCGCACACCTTGAGCGCAATGACGGCCTCGAAGTTTTCCGGCGAGAGAGGAGAAATGTTGATCATCGTGGCGGGTTGCGGAGAGGATGGCATGGGAACGGATTGGTTTCATCCAACAGTCGAAAGACGCCGCACCGGATGATGCGCGCGGACATCGCTTCTGGAATTCCGCCGGGTGCATTGGGACGCCACGGAGGCATTCCGTGGCGTCCCGGATGGTGACCCCGCGCTCAGGGGCGGGCCTCCAGGATCATGTTCACGGGCGTCTCCGTGGCTCTCCGGAAGCGGGTGAAACCACCTTCGGAGATGACACCGCCGAGTCGCCGTTGGCCTGCCTGGGCACCCAGGGCGAGACCGACCTTCTGGCTCATCGCCGCAGGCGTGCAGATCATGGTGGAGAAGCCGTAGTAGATGCGGCCGACCGGGTTGAGGTTTTCCGCCAGATTGTCACCTGCCATGGGCTCCACGATCATCCATGTTCCGTCGTCGGCGAGTGCCTGGCGGGCGTGGGTGGAGGCTCCTACCGGATCCCCCATGTCATGGAGCGCGTCGAAGGTCGTGATGAGGTCGTATCCTTTGCCGGGGAAATCCTGGGCGGTGGCGACATCGAATGAGACATTGGCCAGGTTTTGCTCTTGCGCATGCTTGCGCGCGGTTTGAATGGAAGCCGGATGGATGTCGTAGCCGTGGAACCGCGACTTCGGGAAGGCGCGGGCCATGATCAAGGTGGAGGCGCCGTGACCGCATCCGATGTCGGCAACGCGGGCACCCGCCTTGAGCTTGGCTTCGACCCCATCGAGAGCAGGGATCCACCGGGTGGTGAGGTTGGCCGCGTAGCCGGGGCGGAAGAACCGCTCCGTGCCGCAGAAGAGGCAATTGTGGTGATCGCCCCACGCGACGCCCTCGCCAGTCCGGAAAGCCGCTTCCAAAAGCGGCTCGTCGTGATAGACGGAGGCGACCGAATAGACGCCGCCGGTCATGGCCACGGGGCTGTCCGGGTCCGCGAAGACGGCAACTTGCTCCGGCGACATCGAGAAGGCATCGCTGCGTGGATCATACTCGACATATCCCGAAGCCGCCTGGGCGGAGAGCCATTCCCGCAGGTAGCGTTCATTGAGCCCGCTGCGATCCGCTAGCTCTTGCGAAGTGGCGGGTCCTTCGGCGAGGGACTTGAAGATGCCGAGACGGTCGCCTAGCAGGACGAGCGCTCCGTTGACCGCCGCGCCCATGTCGTTGATGGCGAGACCGACCAGGGCATTGAGTCGATCGGTGTCGATGGCTCCGGAGGTTTTGCGCGGAGCGGGTTTTTGGATGGTTTGCATCGTGTTGGTTGGTTTGTTGTTTCGGGTTGCGCGTGCTCCACAAGTCATTCGTGGAGCGAGGGTGACGCTGTGAACCACGGGGGCTGGTTCGTTCGCGATGTTTGCAATGTAGGGAATCCGGCGTGAAAAGTCCTTTCCACGAGCTGATTTAATCCTTACCGTGCAACCTCTACAGCCGGTTTCCGGCACCAAACGCCCATGATTCACCGCTTCGATGGCTTTGAAATCGATGAGACGCAGCGGGAGCTGCGAGTGGCCGGTCGAGTGATGCCGCTGCAGCCCAGGCCGTTCGATTTGCTGGTATATCTGGCCCGCAACGGCGACCGGGTGGTGCCGAAGGACGAGTTGTTAGATGTTCTTTGGAAGGATGTGATCGTGGCGGACAACTCGCTGCAGCGGGCGGTGAGTTTGATCCGATCCGCACTCGCACCCGCAGGCGTGGCGAATGCGATCCGGACCTTCCCACGGCATGGTTACCGCCTGTGCGCGGAGCGGCTTGAGGAGTGCTCCCCGGAGGTTGGAGGTGATATCGAAAGCCTTTCACCCAAGGAGTTGCATCGCTGGGCGTATGAGCGCCATTTCGAAGGAGAATCGCAGGATGCGTTGGCGGCGCTGGAGCGTCTGGTGACCGCCCGCCGGGCGCGGGGAGAGATGATGTCGGCGGCTTGGGCGGGGGTGGTGGTGGGGTTGCTGCGGTTGGAACGCAACGAGCTGGTGCTGGCGCAGGGTTGGCAACGGCATGCGGCGAGGATGCTGGAAGGCTCGGAAGCGGGACTGGAAATGGGCTACGCGGATTTTCTGGGGAGCCGCCTTTGCATGTTTCTCGGCGATAACGAGAGGGCGCTGGAGCTGGGCGAGGCTTGCCGGAAAACCGGACTGAAGATCGGTGATGCCGGTCTGGAAGGGCTTGGCTTGCTGGCGGTCGCCGAGGCGAATCTGTTTCTGGGTCGAACGCGGGAGGGGCTCGAAGCGCTGGATGAGGCGGGCGCTGCGGTCGTCGCCGGAGGGCTAGAAACATGGGCGCAGGGATTGGTCTATTGCGGTATGATTTTCTGCTGCATGTCCCGGGCGGACTGGAACCGGGCGGGGCAATGGACCGAGCAATTCAGCCGCTGGGGTGCCGACAAGGGATCGCTGGCGTATCCCGGCCTTTGTCGGCTGCATCGGGTCGAGGTTCTAACCGCACAAGGCGCTTTGATGGCTGCGGAGAAAGAGCTTAAAGGAGTGCAAGATGATCTCCCGAGGCTCTCACCATGGACCGAGGGCGAGGTATGGAGGGTCGCGGGCGACTTGCGGGCGGCGCTCGGGGATTTTGAGGAAGCGCGTCAAGCCTATGAGCGGGCGTTGGAAGCAGGTTGGGACACGCAGTTCGAAATGGCGGTCCTGCGCCTGCATGAAGGAGACGCTTCAGGGGCGGCCGAAACGCTGGGCAGGTTGATCACCGGTGGTGCCTGGTCTTGCCAATCCAAGCTGGGCCGGGCACTGACGAGTTGGAGTATCGCCGCGTCCCAGGCAGGCGATGTCGAGGCGGCGCGGAAAGCTTTGGAACGCCTGGAGGAGGATCCCGAGTTGGTCTCGACGCCCGCCTTGCAGGCCATGCGGATCACCGCACTGGCGGAGCTAGCCGTGGCGGAAGGACGCGCACTCGATGGGGTGACGCTCCTGAGACAGGCGATCGCGGAATTTTCGGATATCGGAGCTGTGCTGGAGGCGGCTCACGGGCGCTGCCGTCTTGCCCGCCTGCTGGAATCTCTGGGCGAAAGCGAGCTTGCGCGGGTCGAACTGAATGGAGCCCATCAGGCGCTGCTCCGCGCCGGTGCCGGATTGGCGGCGGAAAGGTGTTTGGCCCGTTTCGGGATGACTCCGCAGGTGTGAAGGACGGGTAGAGGCGGATTTTACGGGTGTGAAATCCGTTCTTTCTCCCGCATAAACGGATTCAGGGCCGGGGCAACTCAGGGAAGGTCAGGTTGAACCGGTTGCATAGCTCGGGTACGCTGTCGAAGCGCATTTCGAGTGCGTATTTCTCATTGATGGAGGCAAACGCCGCGATGTCGCCCCAGACTGCGGCCACTTCGCGGAAGTAGTCTTCGAATCCGGCGGGAGATATCACCTCGATGATTTCACAAGACGTATCTCCCGCGTTCCAGAAGGTATGCCATTGCCCGCGTGGTTTGAATACCCATGCACCCGGCCCGGCCTCGACCACGTCGTCGCCGAGCAGCGCACCCAGCTTGCCCTTGAGCACATATGAGTATTCGTCCTCCCGGTGATGGAGGTGCAACGGCGCCGCCAGGGCCCGCGGTGCGATGGGATGGTGAACCACGGAGAAGTTCCCGGAGGTCGCGGAGCCATCGATTTTCCACTCAATGCCCAGTCCTCCGAAATCGAAGGATTCAGGGCTGTCGGGTGGGAGGATGATCGGTGGGTGTGTCGGATTCATGGGTTGGTGCTTGTTGGGTTGGTGAAATCGGGCGGGCGGTATCGCGGTAAAGCCAGACCATTCGATCAAGAAACCATAGCTTGCCGGTGTAGGTGACGAGGAGACCGAAAACCGTTGGCCACAGGGATAGCGAATAGATTCCCCAGATGAGGATGGGCATGCCCAGAGCGGCGATCGTGGTGAGCAAAGCGGCGGCGCGCTGGTGTTCGGAAGGAATCGCTTGTGCCCTGCGACGCAGCCAGACACGCTCGCCGAAAGTGGCTTCTGACGCCCAGTTCCGGGTGTTGCGGGGAGGAGGAAAGGCGCGCGGATTGATCCAGATCCAGATGACGACCAGCGCCGTGGGGATGAGGCTCCACCATCCCAGCCAGGCACGACTCCAGAGGGCCAACGTGAGAAGGAAAAGTCCCGGGATACGGGTGTAAACGCTCCAGGGATTGGCGTGCCGCTCCCATGTGCGGTCGGTCATGCCCATCAGGCGGGAGGAAAGGGAGAAGGCGGGTTTCATGGCGCTCGTTCGGGATTTTAGCAAGAGTGAGGCGCGCTTCCTTCCGGGAGAACTTCGTGCTTTCGTCCCCGATAGGTTTCGAAAAGCGCACGGTGAGCCGCTTCCGACATCGGCCCCTCGCGATCCGGATATTCCGCCACCCATTCGAGTAATGCGGGAAGCGCCGTATTCTGCTCCGCGGGGCTGGCGAATTTGTGCGGTTCGAACCCGCGGGAAAGGCACTGGGCGAGGCATGCCTCGACACTGGTCCGAAGCCAGACAAGGCAGGGGTCGAACGTAAGTATTCCGGCGACCATGTCTTCATAACATCCCTCGGCAATCCAGGATTCATGCTCCGAGTAGAATAATTCTAACAGACTCCGGGTGTCGTCCAGCGGCCTGCGCTCCGGTGTGGGTGTGTTTTCCGCCCACGCCAGGGTATCGAGATCCACCACGGCGGCCCCGGTGAGTTGGGCGATTTTCCGGGCAAGGGTTGTTTTTCCCGAACCGGCGTTGCCAATGATTGCCCATCGCGATGGGGCGGGGTTGGGCAGCAACTTGCGCATGGGAATACGGGGAATTTCCACGCCCCCGCGGGTCACCACCTCTCGTCCGAGCGCCTGATAGCCATGTTTTTCAAAGAACGGGCGGGCTAACAGACTGGCTTTGGTGTCGAGCACGATCTGTCCGCAGCTTCTTGCGCGGTCTTCCAAAGCGGCTAGCAATCGGCCACCGATGCCGCCTTGGGAATGGCCGGGATCGCAATACATCATCTCGACGACATCGGAAGGGAAGAGCTGTGCGAAACCGACCGTGTGTCCGTTCTGCTCGGCAACCACCGTGAATCCCAGCGCCAGCCGCTTGCGAAAGGACGGTGGATCGTCCGCCGCAGCGGCCCACGCCGCCGTCTGCCGGGCATCGTATTGCTCCGGACCGCGCACGCGGATTACGTCGCGGAAGATGCAAAGCACGCGTTCCGCATCGGATTCGCGGTAAAGGCGTATCCGCAGGCGTTCAGGATGGTCGTTGTATTCCAGGAGTAGATACTTCCCCTCATTGCTGTCACCGCGTCCCACCTCCCTCCACCCGGAGCCAAAGTAGAAATCAAGTGCCCTCTGGTTTTTCTCCACGCACTTAAGCCTCATTGGTCCGGGAGATCTTTCCTGAGCTTCCAATACCAACTTCCTGCCGATTCCTTTCCCTTGATGGATTTTGTCGACATATAGGTGGTGGATAAAGCTCTCGGGTTCCCAGATCGCCACAAACCCGACTACCTTGTCCCTGATCACTGCCACCAGGATTTTCTCACCTTCACTCTGCTCCCTTAAATTGTCCTTGGGACGATTTGAATCCAGCCACTCGGTTCCATCCGCCCGGTTTGTACGGAAGATCACTTCCAGTGCAATCCAATCGGCCTCTTGCGCATCCCTTACTTTCACCTGTTCCACTTGGATCTATTTTGCGGAATGATTATGAGATTTGATGCGCCAGCTTCCCAAGGGTCGCCACCGCTTTCAACGCCCGTTCATCGCAAGCCGTTCCGCAGCTCAAACGCAGGCAGTGTTTCATGCGGCAGGTCGCGGAGAAAAACGAACCCGGCATCAGGCTGATGCCTTTTTCCAAAGTCTTGGCCGCGAACACCTCCGAATCGAAACCCGGCGGCATCTCGATCCACAACACGAACCCTCCCTGGGGTTGATTCACCCGTGTCCCTTCCGGAAACACCTTTAAAACGGCCTCCCGGATTTGCGCGCACTGCCTCGCGAACAACGCGCCGATGCGCCGCAGGTGGCGGTCGTATCCGCCCGTCTTGAAGAATTCCGCCACCACCAGCTCGGACACCGTCGCGTTCGCCGGATAATGGATCGTCTTGAGGCGTTTGACTTCATCGGTCCACTTTCCGGGCAACACCCAGCCCACACGCAAGCCAGGTGCCAGGCATTTGGAGACCGATCCGCAGAGGATCACCCGGTCATGGCGGTCGAAGTGCTTCAGTGCCTTGGGACGCGGGCCGGTATGACCCAGTTCGCCGTAGAGATCGTCCTCGACGACCGTGAAATCCCGCGCCTCGGCAAGTTCGACCAAGCGCCGCTTCGATGCATCGCTCATGCAGGAGCCCACGGGGTTCTGGTAACTCGGCTGCACGATGCAGGCTTTCACTGGCAGGCGGGCGGTGATTTCATCGAGCGCATCCAGGTCGATTCCTTCCTGCGCGTTCATCGGCACTTCCACCACCTTCAGACCCAGATCCTTCAACAGGTGCAGCACTCCGAAGTAGGTGGGAATCTCCACCACGAACACGTCACCGGGCCGGGTCATCGCCCGCAACACAAGCGCCAGCGCCTCGGTTGCGCCGAGCGTGGTGACGATGTCTTCCGGCGTCGCTTTCACGCCCGCTGTCAGCAGCCGTCTGGCCACTGCGGTTCGCAACTCAAGGCGGCCGGGAGCCATCGAGTAGCGATAGGCCGCCGACCCCATGCGGCGGCAGATCGCGTTCGAGAGTGATGCGATCCGCTTTCCGGGGACGATGCCATCGCCCGGCACCGCCGTGCCGAAAGGCACGATCCCCGGATCCGCCACCGCTTGCACAATTGCCGCGAAGATGTCCGGGCATTTCACCGCCACCGGTGACCTTGTCGTCCGCGCGGGCCGGGGCAGTTCGCCGTTCACGACTTTCGGAGCGCTCACGAAATATCCGGATCTCGCCCTCGGCTCGATCAAGCCGCGATCCTCCAGCCGGCCATATGCCTCGATCACCGTGGTCACGCTGACTCCGTGTTCACGACTCATGCTGCGCACCGAAGGGAGGCGGCTTCCTGACGAGAACGTTCCTTTGTGGATCAAGTCCCCCATTCGTTCGGCAAGCTCGTGATAGAGTGGTTGCTGCGCGTTCATACGGAAACATGTTAACCGAATTCATTTCAGTTGCCAGAAACAGTTGCCTCAATGCCGGACCAGTACAGATGACCCTTCACCACCTGTACTGCATTGGAAATCCCGCTTCTGCATCTGTTTTCAGCCCGCCTGATCCCCGACGTTCGTGCCATGTCCAATATCAATCCAAACACCGCCGTCCAGAAATTGTCCGCTCCCCGTGAAAAACGGCTTGGAATAGCGCTCGCCGTTTTTCGCCGTTGGTGGAGGCTCTATCTGAACACGCCCATCGGCTGCGAAATCACCGCCCGCTGGATTCGCGGAGAGAGCCTTGCCGTTACCAAGCAGCGAGACCATCTATGCTGGAAAAGCGGAAGTCCATCTCAACGTCGAAGCGGTCTTCACCGCACGGCACAAAATGCTACAGATGCCGGTCAGGCTCGCTGAGGTCGCGACCGGCTGGACCAGCGGACGGACAGGCGGCCGTGTAAGACGCGCGCGCCGTGCCGCCGAACTGCCGTTCTGCGGCTGGGACAGCGTGCAGTGCTGCGGCCAAAGCCTCATATGAAACACCTCGACGCCATCACCGGGCAGGGACGCAAAAGGCAGCAAGTACCGGAGCAGGTTCGCCGCACGAAACACACGAAAGAACCATCCTGCGGGCTGCTTGCAGTCCTACCCCTCTGAAGATCCACCGCGGCGACCAGCGCGTCGAGGAAGCCGCGCTCTAC
>JBGSUP010000292.1:0-6450 GCA_041753485.1 Akkermansiaceae bacterium | reverse complement strand
GGACGAGCACGCATTCGTGACCGAAGCCGGCCTTGGCGGCGCGCATGCAGGCTTGGGCGAGCGGGCCGGTGGGGTCGACCATGTAGGGTCCGCCGCCTTGGCCTTCGCTTACGGTGAGTTTCACGGTGGGCGGGCAGATGGCTTTGAGGTGTTTTTTGACGAGTGCGATGATTTTTTTCGGATCCTGGTCGGGAACGAGGCGCATGGTGATCTTGGCGCTGGCCCAGGAGGGGACGATGGTTTTTCCGCCCTCGCCCTGATAGCCGCTGGTGAGGCCGTTGATCAAATTTTTCGGTTTTCATGTCGGCGGCCAGCCTCACTGCCACAAGGGCTTGTCCGAAAAGCGGAAATTCGAGGGCCACACACAAGTAGGCATTCAGAGCCAGGTAAAACAACGCCGGCATGGTCTGCGGCAGGCTGTCCTTGATTGTAATCCGCACGCAGACCCCGGTTAGCATCATCATCGCGAGTCCGGCCGCGGCGGCGCGCCCCATCCATGGCTGGCACAGACCGGCAAGCAAGCCTGCTGACGCGCTCAACTGCAATGCCCCAATCAGCGGTCGCCACGCCCCAAGTCAGTAGCGCTTGAACTCGCGCTTCATGTAGGGTGAACAAAAGCACGCCCATCCGAACCCGAGGAAGGAGACAGCGAAGAAAATGATTAGGATCTCGTTCAACCGGGCAATCATATGGTATTCTGATCCCCGCGCACTGTCTCATTCCGCAAAAATTTCAACGGGTGATTGAGACAACTCCCCATGTCCCCGCCCTCCGGCCTAATGCTCTTTTAGGGGCCTCACGCAGAAAGCAAAATCCTTGCAATTCGAGGCGATCGGTTTGGCGAGTTGTTTGGCAAGATCGCTCGCCGGATGATTCGGCGGAAGAGGCTGCCTGTTGAGTGGTACGCTTGGATGGCGGTGGGGATTAGACCGCAGAGTGCAGTGATGATCAGTGTTTTGGGATTATTGGAATGAGGCTAGCGGAAGTTTTGAGTAAGGGAAGAGAAAACGCACTGGGATCGTCCCTCATTTCCTATAGATTGGTTGCGCGATTCTTGTTTGGTTCTGGGGGAAGTTTGATTTCGGGTTCGCGTAGGTTTTCAGAATAGCAAGGTTCGCTCGATGAGCCGGAATGCGGCGATGGAGCCGCGTTGCGATTGGCATTACAGGACGCAGGCGTCGGCAGGCGCGGGACACCCGCTCGTTATGTTATCGATTGCCCTTTGTGGCCAGCTTTTCAAGAATCCGATGCGCGGTTTCGTATCCACTGTTCTGGTTTTGTCCGGTAATGAGATTGCCGTCGATAGTCGTGTGCGTCGCAAATGGGTCGAGCCATGCATGTTGACTTTCGAAGATCGCGCCCGCATTCCTCAGTTCTTCCTCCGGATGCTTCGGTGTGACGGCGATGCCGAAGGTACTGATCTGTTTGTCAGTTACACCGGTCACACGGCGTCCCTTTACCAGAAGCTCGCCGTCGATTCCCTTGGCCGACACCAGCCCGAGGGCACCGTGACAAACCGATCCGAGAATTTTGCCCGCTGCATTCGCTTTTGTGACGAGGTCGGCGAGTTCTTGGCTTTGCGCGAGATCGTAGGCGGCGCCCCAGCCGCCAGCCATGAAGATGACGTCGTAGTCGTCGGGATTGATGGCGGTGATGGGCTTGGAGTTCTTGAATTTCCGCATCGCGGCTTGGTCCTCCATAAAGCGTTTGTCATCCTTGGAGACCAGCGGCCATGACCATGATGGGGGCTGGAGGGGGATTTCGCCGCCCTTGATGGAGGCCATGTCAACCTCCATGCCGGCATCGAGGAACGCGTAATAGGGCACGGTGAATTCCGATCCGAAGGCGCCGGTTTTCCTGCCGGTGGGATCGAGCGTGGCGTGGCTGGTGCAAATGATGAGGGCGCGGCGACCCGCCAGATCGAAGTGCGGGATGGTGTAGTGGCGGTGGAGTCCCAATGCCTGCAAGATACCCGGCAGGAAAAAGTAGGTGGCGAGCGAGAGGATGAGGAGCGTGGCGAGGATGCGAACGAGCAGTTTCTTGGTGAAAAATTTCATGTTTCGGGTGGGTGGCGAATTTTCAGTTGGCGGTGGCGATGCGGGAGCGGCGGCGCAGCAGCATGCGCAGGAGTTTGAAAGCGAAAAAGAGCACGGCTGCCACGGCCAAGAGGAGACCGAGCAGGTGCGGCCAGTATTTTTGCATGACCTTGGCGGTGAGGTTTTGCGCGAGCACTTTGATGGCGTAATCGTCCGGCCCCACTTCCAGGACACCGACCTTTTCCACATAGGTACGGTAGGCGGCGAGCATGGTCTGGAAACGCTCGGGCTGGGCGGTGGCGAGGTCGGTGGTTTCACCGGGATCCACGGAAAGATCGTAGAGCCGCCACTGGCTATCGCCGAGCGGCGGGGTGTTGCGGGTGATTTTCCACGGGCCTTGGTAGAGCGCGGCGTTGCCACTGACTTCAAAGGCGAAGCTCTCGTCTTCCTGGTAGGTCGTGTCCGCCTTGCCCGTCAACAGGGGCAGCGCGCTGCGTCCGTAAAATTGCTGGGGGTCGTAGGGAACTCCCGCCGCCGCGAGCATGGTGGGCACGAGGTCGGCGACATGCACGGGCGCATGTTTCACGCCAGCAGCAGGGATGCCCGGCCCGGCGATGACCAGCGGCACGCGCAGGCCGCCCTCGCTGCCGTAGAATTTGTAGAGATCAAAGGGCGCGGACAAGACCGACGCCCATTCCGGCCCAACGGCAGTCAGGCTCTGGCGTTGGCCGAGGTTTCCGAAGGAGGTGTCGAAGCCTTCGATCCAGTTGATCGCTTCGAGCGCCAAGTTTGCGGGGCCGTCCACGCTGGTCTTGCCGGATTCCGCGCCGTTGTCCGAGAGCACCAAGACGATGGTGTTTGCGAGTTGCCCGCTCGCCTGAAGGTGATCCAGCAAGCGCCCGATGTGATAGTCCGCCGCCTCCATCATGCCGGCGTTCACTTGCATCTCGCGGGCGGAAACGAGCCGTTCTGCCGGGGATAGATCATTCCATTTCCGGTGAATCTTGGGTGCGGGCGGGAGCTTGGTGGTGGGCGGCACGAGGCCGAGGTCGATGGAGCGGCGTAGTTGTTCCTCCCGCATGACATCCCAACCGGCATCGAACTTGCCATTGTAGCGGTCCACATACTCGACCGGCACCTGGATCGGCATGTGCACGGCTTGCAGCGACAGGTAGCCGAAAAAGGGGCGGGCGGGATCGCCGGCTTTCACGTAGTCGATCATTTTATCGACGAGGGTTTTCGAGGAGTAAAAATCAGCGGGCAGGCTCACCGGCGCGCCATCCTCAAACCACTCCACAGCATGGGAGCCGGGGAGGAAGGGCTTGGCATCGTAGTTGCCGCCGCCGGTGGCATCCATGACGTAGGACTTTTGAAAGCCGAACTTGTCCGGGAGGTTGGCGCCGATCTCGCCGATGCCCCATTTGCCGGTCACGTAGGTCTGGTAGCCCGCGCCGGACAACAGGGTGGCGATGGTCTTTTGCCCCGCATCCCAGCGCATGGAATAGCCGGGGGCCGCGCGCATTTCCTTGGTCACCGTCTCCACCAGCGTGCCCATGCCGACCTGGTGACTGTCCATTCCGGTCATCAGCATCGCGCGCGAGGGCCCGCAGAACGGCGAGGTATAATAGCGGGAAAGGGAAATGCCCTGCTTCGCCAAGGAATCGATCCGGGGTGTCCGCACGACCCCGCCATAGGCACCGAATCCCGAAAACCCCACATCGTCGAAAAGGATGACAAGGATGTTGGGACGCTGATCTTGTGCTAAGGCGGGCATCATCGCCAGAAACAATACGGAGAGCAACCGTATGGGCAATTTGGCAAAATCTATCATGCGTGAGAGGCTGTGCTTATAGGTTATGAGTCAGTGATGAATCCGTATTGAGCTTTCCGGATTCAGATCCTCGCGGGGATCGGTGAGATGCCCTGCGGGAAAATCAATGGATAAGGGGATGCCGTCCACATCCAGACAAAGCTCATGGTTGTTGTCGCCATCCCCCAGATCGGCAAGGGCAAAGGGAGTTGCTTTGATGATGCTGCCATCCTTTTTCCGGACGGTGACGCGGTAGAGCTGACGTTCCGCATCGTCCACCTCGCGCCCGCCCGGCTTGGTGACTCCGCCTGCCCAGATAACCCGCACGACCTGCCGCGTGCCCTGCGGAGCGCCACTGCCGCCGCCCCATCGCAGCGCTGTCGCTTTTTTTCCCAAATCCCATTCGCTCTCGGGAATCAGCTCCGCCCAGACCATAGTCGGGCCCGCTTCGAGCGGAGTGACGGCGACGCTCGCGCCTTTGAAATTCAAGGTTCCATCGAGCGAAAGCAGATTGCCGGTCACCTCGAGCTTCACCGGCTGGTCGTGGATGCTGCCGAAATGTCCGGCGAACAACACCGTCCGGGACTCACCCGGGTCGTCGGCGGGAGCCAGCGTGACCCATTTGATTTCCCCGATCTTTCCCGAGGCCGTGGTGATCCGGAAATCCCCAGCCTGCATGGAGCTGGCATCGATCTCATGCGAGAAAATCGCAGGCATGCCATCCGCCCCGCCCGCGCCTCTGCCGATCCCCTTGTTCGCTGTGCGCGGCAGGCCATCATCCAGGCCATAAAAGGCCGAGAGCAGTGTTGCCCTTCGCCCTTGGCTGTCGCGATTACCACTCACCTGTGTCGCCGTTCTGTCCACAGGTGAGGAATCGGCCGTGGGATTCTTGTATGAACGGATCAGGTTGACGCGCTCAACGGTGCTGCAACCAGCGAGGAGCAGTGGCAAAAACGAAGTTCCGAGGATGATGTGATTTATTGACATAAAAACGGCCAGTTAAGTTACATTGAAAAACACTGGTACAACCCCAATTATGTTAGAAATATTACGAATATTTTTCTATCTAAATTCAGAACAATTTACCAATCACTCTGGTAAAGACGAAGGCGAACAGCAACCCGCTGAAATATAGCAAGGGGAAGAGCCACCTGCCGGTGCGGTCAACCCGGTCCCCAAGATCTTGTTTTCCTCGCTTGTCCAGCTCGGCCACAAGAAAGTTAACGGGAACAGTCGCACTCATCAGCAGGAAACTGATGATCAGAGCTCCGTGCATGTAGGTGACGTAGGAGGCCGGAGGCATCACGCCGACCACGATCTGTTGGTAGGCAACGGCGGTCAAAATCCCGACAAAAGAGACGCTATTGCGGTCTGACAAGGACGACTTTTCCATCCAGAAAATCGAGAAAGAGAGCAGGGCGATGATCACCATCGGAAAAAGGATCAGGCGTCGCATGAAAAAAGACTGACGGGTGGCCTCGATCCGGAATACCGCCGTCTGCTTTCCCGGCGAAGCCGCTGTCCCCGGAGTCTTGATAGCCAGAAGGGAGAAATTCTCCAGGGACCATTCAGGGACTGTGATTGCATTCAAGCGGTCCTTCCCGACTTCCTCAACTTGCAAATCGATTTCATCACTCTCATGCCCGAGTATCATGAAGACGGCATCAAGGTGGTGCGAGTCAAATGGGAAGGCGTGCATGTCAAAATCCAGCTCCGCCACCGCCGTGAGCTTTTCCTTCAGGATTGAGGTTCCATCCGGAAGGACACGAAGCTGGACACCGTTTTTCTGGAAAGCACCGGCCTCATTGACCAATACCACCTGAGGATACCACCCCGTTGCCACTTCATTGAACTGGTAATCGCCCTGATACAAAATTTCCGAGACGCCGAGTTCTTTCGGATCAAAAGCGACACGCGGGTCTTTCCAGGTGAGTGTGAGGACGCCGGTGAACTCAAAGGTCTCGTCAATGCTGCTTACGAAATTGATGCCCTCCAAATCGAAATCCAGTTTGACCACGGTGGGGGTGCCCGGGGTTGGTAGCGAATAAACGAAAGGCGCCTTTACCGTTTTCTGCTCCACCTCTTCCGCATGAGCCATCCCACCCCATATCACGCCGAGGAAACATGATGTCTTCAAAAGCCGGGTGATCATGCCGCTGAATGGTCTAAAGCGCACCATATTTTATACTAAAGGTTAAAGCATGTGTCCAGCCAATCCAAACCCAATACAGCTTGAAAACCGACTGCCATTTTTGTGATACGGGTGTGCGTGACATGATGATCCATGATGGCGGCTTTGCGTCTTTCTCTCGCTTCTCCTCTGCCCCCATTTTTGGCCTCTTCCGCCAAAAATGTGGGTGGAAACCGGTGTTTGTTCGCCGCGAAGCGGCGGGAGCCTCTTCAAAGTTGTCCACAACAGTCCGATTCGAGAATGGGTCTCTAACTCGTCGGAGAAGCGGACTTTTGTGGACAACTTTCTCTTCCATGCGATTTGGCGGACAGGGCTTCGATCGGGGGCGGAAAAATGAGGTGGTGATGAACCGGCGAGTTCTGGCAGACTTCGTTTGCTACAACTAAACAACCAGCGCCCCGCCGATTCACTTC
>JBGSUP010000291.1:0-2293 GCA_041753485.1 Akkermansiaceae bacterium | reverse complement strand
GCGGCGGATCGTGCGGCCCGGCCGCCAGCGAGGCGCGGATCTTGGTGTCCACCGGATTCACGCCGACGGCACGCACCCGGACGAGCAGATCCATGGGACCGGGCACGGGATTTTCCGCTTCGAATTCCAGCAGGCAATCAGGATCCGAAACCGGGAGATACTTGCGCGCGCCGATGGCTCTCATGGCCGCAATCGAAGAACAATCGCCAGCCTATGGCAACAACGGCTTCAGACCGATCCAGCGGCAGCCCAGCGTGATGATCCACGGCAGGGAGAAAAGGCTCAGCCCGGTGGTGAACACGACGATCTGCGCCGCGATGGCCGTCCGGCCACCAAACATTCGCGCCAGCATGATGGGCGTCATCGCGGCAGGCATCGCGGCCTGCACCACTAGCACCTGCCGGAGCCCGGTCGTGATCGGCAGGTATTTCGCTGCCGCCAGGAAAACCAGCGGAACCAGCAACAGGCGCACCACCAGGGAACCAAGGATGACCTTCATGGTCGGCCTTTCCGCCGTCACCAGATCCGCGATGGTGCAGCCGGTGATCAAGACCGCCAGGGGAATGGCACCCACGCCGATCATCGAGAGCGCCCTGCGCGCGGGTCCTGTGAGATAAACGTCCCAGCCGAGAGCGACCAGCAGCAAGCCCGCGAGCACCGCAAGCACAGGCCCATTGGCGATCCTCTGCCAACGAATGCCACGTCCCGCGCTCATCACCATCACGCCCAGCGTCCACAGCAGGAGTTCACAACCGATGTTGTGAACAAACAGGATGGCGAGCGCGCCGCTGCCCCAGAGGATCTCCACCACCGGCACGGCGGTGAAACCGAAATTCTGGCACCCGGAGGCAAGCCCGAAGGTGCGCATCCCGGTGCCGCGCCCGAGCCCGATGATCCGCCCCACCGCCATGCCGATAGCCGCGCCCGCAAGCATCAGTCCGAAGCCCAGTCCGATCGCGCTGAAGACCACGGATCCGCTCCGCAGAGCCTCGCTGCCGAGGATTTTATCGAGCATGAAGGCGGGCAGCATGATTGTGTAAACCACCCGCATCACCCCTTCGTCATGCTCCTTGCTCACGACTCCGGTCCAACGCAGGACGGAGCCAGCCACCAATAACAGATAGACAGGCATCACCGAACCCACGACATCCCATGGCGAAATCACCGGCGCAGCGTTCCGCCAGCCTCTCCGCCGTGCAAGCCCGGAGTTCAAGCCTGCCTTCGGAAAACACCCGCTGACTTGCGCAACTGCGGATACCCGGGTTGAAACGAGAGTGCCGCAAGTCCGGTCACTTCCTGCCGGGACGCATCCATCAACCCAGAGCGGGAAACGGGCAGCCACCTGATTCTTCAAAGAAATCTCAAATCAAGGCGTGAAATCCGCTCAAACCAGGCAATACTCCCGGTGTGCGGGCTCGGAACGGCTTCTACGTTCGCTCCCGCCCCCTGAATTCACAATTCCAAGCAACCATGAACACGAACTCCCGCCGTCATTTCCTCTTCAAGCTTGCCGTCTCCGCCAGTGCCCCGGTCGCCCTGGGCGGCCGCCTCCTCGCCCAAGCTCCACCCCCGCCGGTCAAGCTGGACGAAGCGGACCCCGTCGCCACCGCACTCGGCTACAAGATGGACACCACCAAGGTGGACCAAACCAAATTCCCGATGCATACGGTGGAACAAAAATGCTCGGTCTGCGCCCTGGTGACGCCGGGATCGCCTGCGGGAGAATTCATTCCCTGCACTGCCTTCCAGAACAAGCTGGTCGCCGCCAACGGCTGGTGCGCGGCTTTCGCCAAAAAGCCGGAACCCGCCAAGCCATAATCCCGCACCAGGCATCATGAAACGCTACGGCCGCATCATTGGCCTCCGGTCCGAGAAAATCGAAGAATACATGCGCCTGCATGCCGCCGTCTGGCCGGAGGTGCTCGCCACCATCGCGGATTGCAACATTCGGAATTATTCGATCTTCCTGCGTAAGCTGCCTGACGGAAAGCACTATCTTTTCAGCTACTTCGAGTATCTTGGCACTGACTACCAGGCCGACATGGCGAAGATGGCCGCCGACCCGAAAACCCAGCAATGGTGGGAGCTGTGCGTCCCCTGCCAGCAGCCCCTCGAAGACCGCGCCGCCGGCGATTGGTGGGCGGAAATGGAAGAAGCGTTTCATGTGGACTGAAACCAGCCACCACATGGTCTCCCGCCCTGTCTAACAGACGCCTGCGAGCCGGCGCCGCAGCGCCTCCAGCGCGGCCTGGCTCACCGCGAGCTTGAAATCATGGCGGTTGCGCGGGTGGAA
>JBGSUP010000290.1:0-6048 GCA_041753485.1 Akkermansiaceae bacterium | reverse complement strand
CGAGTATCGGAAGATTCTGCTGGCCGGTGCGGGCGAGCGGGTGGAGGAACGGGTGGACCAAAGCGGGGCGATGAAGCGCATCGTGAAGCGCAAGGGTTTGACCCAAGAGCAGCTTGATGCGGAGCAGCAGCGCTTGATGGACGCGGAGGAGAAGCGGATGGGCGAATTGCCGTTCGGGCGGATGTTGCGGTGCCGGGTGAGGTATTTCACCGACGGGGCGGTGCTTGGCAGCCGTGAGTTTGTGAATTCGGTGTTTGGGTCGGCCCGGGAGCGCTTTGGCACGAAGCGCAAGGACGGTGCGCGGCGCATGCGAGGCAGCGGTCAAGCCGCCGCCGGACTCTTGTGGAGCATGCGGGATCTGCGGGTCGGAATTTCGGCTCCACCGCAGGATTTTGATTAGATTGCGACCGAAGCGGTGCTGCCTCTTCACGGGACGACACGGTCGCCGACCCGCGTGCCGTCGTGAGCAGAATTACGGTATACAGAAATGATCAAGATTCTTGATTGCGGAGAGAAAGCGCTGGCCGCTCTTGATGGTGGCACGGTCTCGCTGCAGGCCGCAAGCCAGGAAAACTTGATGGAAAGCCCCAGACTTCCCTGCAATCTTCAGCATCCTGCTGTCTCAGCACTCAGTCATTCGGCTTGCGGCGAGGCCGTGCTACCATGCCCCCTCCAGGGCCGCATTCCACCCCGCACACATTTTTCGGTATGGCAGAACCAGTGTATGCTGCGACACCTATCATTCACCTAGCCCCGCATGACGACGCCGTCGGGGAATATCAGGAACCCAGGCTTTCGAAAATGGAGGAGGCAAAGGCGGGGACACTATTGCCCAAGTGGAGAATTCACTTCACCTCGCGGCGGCCTCCTTGAGTCTGGCGACCGCCTCGTCGAGCCGCTGGCGGGTTTTCACGAGGTCGGTTTCCAGTGTTTGGATGCGTTGGTCGCGCTCCTTGAGGGCGGCCTCCCATGCGGTGACCTGTTCGCTGGCGGTGGCGATTTCGGTCTCCAGCGCGGAGTTGAGTTGTTCTTTTTCGGCGAGCCCCCGGGCGGTGGCCTCGGCGGCCTTCTGGGTGGCCTCGATGGATTCCTTGAGCACGGCAATGTCGCGTTCCAGCGCGGCGCGTTGTCTGGCGGTCTCTGCGATCTCCCCCCGCGCGGTGGCGAGTTCCTGCCTCAAAGCCGCCGCAGCGGCGTCCGTGCGATGCTCCTTGCGCCACTGGACGACGACCAGGCCGGTCAGGGCCAGGCAGCCGATCAGGTTGAGCACGGGCAGGACGCGGGAGTTCATTCAGTCTCTGGTTTCAAAGCTGACTTTCTCCACGCCGGCCGCGCGCACGGCGTTGAGCACGCCGAGCACTTGTTTGTGGCGCGCCTCTTCATCGGCGGAGATGAGAACGCGGGATCCCGCAGGCGCGGCCGCCGCCTTGAGGCGCGCGGTGATTTCCGAAGGCGTGACGATTTTTCCGTCCCAGGTGGTGACGCCGTTGACGTCGATGGCGATTTGGAACGGCGGCGTCTTGCTGTCCGGGATGCCGGTGGAGGCCTCGGGCAGGTTGATGGGCACGCGCTGGAGGTGGGTCATGCTCAGGCTCACCAGCATGAAGGCCGCAAGCAGGAAGAACATGATATCAATCAGCGGGATGACCTCGATCCGGGCCTCGTCGCCTTCGTCATCGCTGCTACGGCTGTGGAGGTTTACAGGCATTGAGAAGTAAAAACTGAAATGCTGAGAAGAAGAATCTGAAAAGCAGCGTCTCAGTCTGATTTCTGGATTCTTGTCTCTGGATTCTTCGAGGCGAATGCCTCGATGTCGTGACCGTGTTCCTTGGCGGACTTCACCAGCAGTTCGGAGTGATTGATCCAGCGTTCGAGCGAGCCGCGCAGCATGGCAACCCGCTTGCGGTAGAAGTTGTAGGGCAGCAGGCTCATGATGGCGATGCCGATGCCGGCGGCGGTGGCGATCAGCGCCTCGGCGATGCCGCCGGAAACCTTGGTGGCGGCGAGTTGCTCGTCGCCGACGAATGAGAACGAGCCCATGATGCCGACGACCGTGCCAAATAGACCTAACAGAGGTGCGAGTGTGATCATGGTGCTGATGACCCACATGCGTGCTTCGGATTTCTCGATGAGATGGGTGGCGTCGAGCTGCATCGCGGCAAGCATCGAGGTGTGGGCGTGGGTCATGCCCTCGGCCAGGTTTTTGAGATAGGGATCCGGCGTGTTGCGGGTGAGGTTCCATGCGGCGGCGAAATCACCGGTGCCGATGGCATGGCGGGCCTGTTCCTGTTTGGCAGGCTGGAGGGTGGCTTTGAGTCGCAGCCACCAGACGGCGCGGTCGAGGATCACACAGAGAGCGAGGAAGAAAGTGGCGAGGATGGGCCACATGACCCAGCCGCCCTCGATGAAGGTTTCGACAACGATGTTTGCGAGCACGGAGTTTCTAACGGAGTTGGAAGACGATGGGGCGCTGGAGTTTCATGATGCCGCCGGGCGGGAATTTCCAACGGCGTACCGTGCGCACCGCCTCGTGGTTGAGCAGGGGCCATGGCGATTCGGATTTCGCATAGGCGGAAATGACGCGTCCGCTGGAATCCACCGTGAATTCGACGACCACCGTGCCGCTCTGGCCCTTGCGGCGGCACTCGACGGGATAGGACGGCGCGGGCATGCGGCCGGCGGCGAGGCGGGCGGATTCCGAGAGACTTCCGCCACTGCCCGCGGCTCCGGTTCTGACACTTCCAGCCGGACGCGGGGAGCCGGACCGGATCGCGGAGGAGGCGGAACTTCTGCCCGACGAGGTCCTCGCGACCTCGCTCCGGGGCTTCGACAGGTTTGGCGCAGGTTTGGCGGCGACAGGCGGCAAGTCGGGGATTTCCGGCAGCGGCTCGAATTCCGCGACTGGCGGCAATTCCGGCGGTGCCGGCAGGGCCTCGGCAATTGGCGGCGCATCGGGGTCCGCGGTTTCCCCGCCGCTCTCGGGCGGACCGGGGTCGCCGAGAATGAATTCCTCGTCAACCAGCTGGGTTTCCTCCGCCACGGGTGGGGCCGGAACCGCCTGCCACACCGGAACCACCACCCCCACGGTGCCAAAACCCGCGACACTCAGCCAAGTGGCGAGCGTGCCGATGTTCAGGGAGTGGATCAGCGATTGCATTGCGGTGTGAAAGAGAATAGAGCACTGGAAATCATCACTGTGAAGTCCGCAACTGCGGAAGTTTGGGCTTAGAATTCGACTTCAATACCGGCGAAGATCATGCGCGGGGCGTTGGCCCTGGGGCCCAGCGGGGCGCGGCTCACGATTTTCTGCGTGTCGAACAGGTTCTGGATGCCTCCGACAAGCTTGAAATTGTCATTGACCTGATAATGACCCGTGAGATCGACGAGGAACAACGAATCGACCCTGCCGTCCACTGCGGTGGGATTGGCGATGGTGCCGTTGTCGTTGAGCCTCGGATCACCGTTGTATCCGGTTCCCCAGGACGAGGAGAGAAACGAGGTATCGAGATTGACCGCCCACTTTTCCGCCGTCAGCGAGACGCCGGCCGCGAGTTTCCACTCCGGAATGTAGGGAACATCATTGCCATTGGCAGCCCCGGCGAAAATGCCCGCGCCGTTGCCGAGACGGTTGCCGCTGATGCCCGCGAACTCGGCATTGGTGTAGGTCGCGCTCAGATAAACGGGCAGCCCGCAAGTCCAGCCGGACGCCTCGCCGACATCATACTGGACCATCGTCTCGAAACCCCAGCTTTCGGCCGAGCCGCCGTTCGCGCTGGGGGCAAGGCCACCTCCACCCTCGCCCACAAGAGGTGCGATCAGGTTGTCGAAATCAGTGAAAAAGCCCACGATTTCCGTGCGCAGGGCATCCCGTTGGTGACGATAGCCGAGTTCGAAGCCGAGGCTCTCCTCGCTCTCGGTGCCGGCGATGTATCCCGACGGGTTGGCGGGCGAAGCTCCCCGATACACACCGCCGAACAGGGTGTTCGAATCGTCGAAATCATAGGTCAGGCCCACACCGCCCATGATGAGATGCTCATCGGTGGAGGCATTGACGCCGGCTGCGTTCGTACTCTCTGCATCCAGGTGTTCGTATCGGATGCCCGGACGGATGCCGAGAGCGCCGATCCTGATTTCGTCCTCGATGAACAGCGCGGTGGCGAACACTTCGTTCAGGCCTGCGGACCCGACAACGCCGGGATTCGCCTGGCTGAAGGTGCCGTTGCCATTCGAAGTGTGAAATATCTGTTGGTTGGTGCCTCCCGCGCGGTCGTAGTGCAGACGCAGGCCGATGGCGAGATCATGCGAAACCTCCCCGGTATCGAAGCCGATGTTGACTTGGTTCTGCCAGCCGTAGGACTCGTGATCCCTGAAAGCGTCGCGCCGGAAAATCTCCCCGGCTCCGAATCCTTGCAACACGGCGAGCGAGGGTGCGTGCATCAGCGCCTGCCCCACGTTGGTGCGCAGCCCCGCGCCGCGCAGGCCGTCCAACTTGTCCCAGTTGCGTTGAAACTGGTTGAAATAGGCTGCGGACTCGATGCGGAGGGTATCGGAAGGTGTGCCCACCCATTTCAAATACGTGCGCCACTGCTCGGCGTCGTGATGATCAAACTGCGATCCCGCATAGCGGCGATTCGGATCGTCGCGCAAATCCGCCACAGTGATGCCCGCGTAGGACTCATTGGCTTCGAAATTCGTGTAACCCACCTTCATCTCAAACCGTTGGTCCAGCGCGGTGTTCGGCTGCCAGAACAACTTCAGCATCGGCTCCACCAGATCGAATCCGGAATCGCGGGACGTGCCATCGATGTCGCGAAATCCGTCACTGAACATGCTGTGCAGTTCCAGCAGGTAGCCGAATGTCCCCGCATCGGTCGTCGCGCTGTCTCCATACCAGGTGTGGTTGAAGAAGGTGTTCTCGCTGCCATAAGTCGTGCGCGAATAAAAACGGCTGTCACCTTCCAAAGGCACGGGTGTCGAAAGGAAATTGACGACTCCGCCGGTGGTATGCGGACCGTAGCGCACTTGGCTGGAGCCTTTCAGAAACTCAATGGCGGACATGCGCGCGGGCCTCGGCGAGTAATAGGCCGCCGGAGCCGCATAAGGCGATGGCGCGCTCAGAATCCCGTCTTCCATCAGCGTCACCTTGTTGCTGCGGGTTCCGTCCACCCCGCGCAGCGAAATGTTCGCGAAATTTCCAAAGCCATCCTCATCCCGCACAAACACCGATGGCACTATCGCCGCGATTCGCGCCAGATTCGTCTGCCCCCGCGCGCGGAACTGCACCGCCTCCACGAATGCGGCCGAACCCGGCAACTCCCGGATGTTTTCCTGGCTTCCCACCACCGTCATCGGCTCCAGGGTCCGAAGAGCATCCTGGGCGGACGCCGTCCATGTGAAGGTCAGACCGCCGATCAGGGTGGATGCTGCCAAACGTGAAAATATCTTTGATTTCATGATTTGTAGTTAATGAGACTCAGTCGCAAGAACGCTGCGGCAGTCAAACCTTATGAACCGTCCTTTCGTCAATGATGAATTTTAGAAAAGAGCGGAAATCATCCGCGGAATGGATCGCGTTGAGGCAAGGCAGTTGCCAAGTCCGGTTGCGATGGATAGGCGTCCCGCTCATGTCCGCTTTGCTTTCCGCCAACGAAATCCGCCTGACTTACGGCTACCAGACCTTGCTGGACGGCGTGACGCTGGCGATCGCTGCGGGCGAGAAAATCGGCATGGTGGGGCGCAATGGTTGCGGAAAAACCTCGCTCTTGAAGATCCTCAGCAACCAGAGCGCGGCGGATTCGGGCGAAATCGCCGTCCGGCGCGGGCTGCGGATCGGCTACCTGCCGCAGGAGTTCGAACTCGATCCCGCCGTCAGCGTGGGAGAAAACATCGCCGCCGGGGCCGCGGACATCGTCGAAGCCATCCGCCACTATGAAAATGGCGATGGCAGCGAGGCGGAACTTGCGGACTTGCTGCATTTGATCGACCACGCCGACGGCTGGAACCTCGAGTCCCGCATCAAGTCCGCCGTCACCGCGCTGGGCGCGCCGC
>JBGSUP010000289.1:0-8957 GCA_041753485.1 Akkermansiaceae bacterium | reverse complement strand
GGGCGGGACGCCCGCGCTCCCCTCCAAGGAAATCATCGCATTCAATGCCTTCGCCAACGAACTCCGCGACGACCTCAACGACTCCATCACCGATGCCGAAGTCATCGAGATGCTCGCCCAGCACCTCATCACCAAGCCCGTCTTCGACGCCCTCTTCAAGGACTACAGCTTCGCCAGCCACAATCCCGTTTCCGTGGCCATGCAGCAAGTGCTCGATGTCCTGCACGAACACCGACTCGAAAAAGAGGCCGACACACTGGAGAAATTCTACGCCAGCGTCGCCATGCGCGCCGAAGGCATCGAGAGCGCCGAGGGGAAACAAAAAATCGTCGTCGAGCTCTACGACAAGTTCTTCCGCAATGCCTTCCCCAAGATGACCGAGCGCCTCGGCATCGTCTATACCCCGGTAGAAGTCGTGGACTTCATCATCCACTCCATCAACGACCTCCTCTATCAGGAATTCGGCCAGACCCTCGGCAGCAAGGGCGTTCACATTATTGATCCTTTCACCGGCACCGGTACCTTCATCACCCGCCTCCTCCAAAGCGGCCTCATCAAACCCTCGGAACTCGCACACAAATACAAACACGAAATCCACGCCAACGAGATCGTCCTCCTCGCCTACTACATCGCCGCCATCAACATCGAAGCCGTCTATCACAGTCTCGTTTCCAAACACTCCACCGGCGCCTATCCCCCCAAATCAAAAATCCAAAATCAACAATCATCAATCGTCAATCCCTCTTCCTCTTACGAACCCTTCCAAGGCATCTGCCTCACCGACACCTTCCAACTCTACGAAAAAGGCGACATGATCAGCAACCTGCTGACCAACAACTCCGACCGCCGCAAACGCCAAAAGGCCCTCGACATCCGCGTTATCATGGGCAATCCGCCTTATTCTGTCGGGCAGGAGAATGCAAACGACAACAATCAGAATGTTTCATATCCGTCTCTTGATGAACGAATCGCGAATACTTACGCAGCGAGAACCGACGCCATACTCAAAAACTCCCTCTATGACTCCTACATTAGAGCGATAAGATGGGCGAGTGACCGCATCGGCAATTGCGGAATAATCGGATTCGTGACCAATGCCGGATTCATTGACTCAGCGAGTGGAGACGGACTTCGAAAATGTCTCGTCGACGAATTCAGTAAGATCTATGTATTCCATTTAAGGGGCAACCAAAGAACATCGGGAGAACTCTCCCGGAAAGAAGGCGGTAAGGTTTTTGGCAGTGGGAGTAGAGCACCTATTGCCATCTCATTCCTCGTCAAAAATCCACAAGCCACAGAACATGGGCAGATACTTTTGCACGACATCGGCGACTATCTTACCCGTGAGGAAAAACTCGCAAAGGTAGCAATGATCCAGAGTCTTTCTGGAATATCGCTTACTAACAGTGGGACGAGCTGTGGCTCCGAAGTAATATGGAGTCGTATTACACCTGACATTCATGGCGACTGGATTAAGCAACGCGACACTTCATTCTCAACTTTCCTAGCTATTGCTGGTCGAGAACTTCCCGACGACGCCCGGATCTTTAGGGCCCAATCCGGAGGCATTAAATCAAACCGAGACGTATGGTGTTACAATAGCTCTAAGACGGTGCTTGAATCCAACATTCTTCGGACGATTGAGTTCTATAACCACGAACTTACTAGGATTAAGGAAGGCCGGGGCAATTCTAGTCCAAACCAACCAGACGCAGCGATCGAAACAAACAATGACTCGACGCAAATTAGTTGGACCCGTGGTTTGCGGGAACGGCTTCAAAAGGGAGCAGCAATATCATTTTCGCCACAAGCTT
The DNA here is from genome assembly GCA_041753485.1 of Akkermansiaceae bacterium. Taxonomy (GTDB): domain Bacteria; phylum Verrucomicrobiota; class Verrucomicrobiia; order Verrucomicrobiales; family Akkermansiaceae; genus Luteolibacter. Next base: position 7,143 of record JBGSUP010000289.1, on the reverse strand, counting down.
CACGTCAAGTTTTGTATCGACCGTTCACTCGCCAATGGTCTTACGTCGATTCGACATTAATTGAGGTGATGTCGAAACTGCCGGCGTTTTTTCCTACGAAAGAAGAAAATATTGTTATTTGGACAACCGGAATCGGAGCAACGGTGCCTTATTCTTGCTGGATCAGCAACGTGGTTTGCGCTCTGCAACAAGGTCCCGCTGCCGTTCAACACTTCCCCCTCTACCTCTACGACCAGCCCGAGGAATCTGCATCCGACGACCTGTTTCCCAAGAGCCCATCAACCACCACCCGCCGCGACGCCATCACCGACGCCGGACTCTCCCATTTCCAGCAAGCCTATCCGGCGGCGGGCGAAGGCGGCACGATCACCAAGGAAGATCTCTTCTACTACATCTACGGCCTGCTGCATTCCCCGGACTACCGCAGCCGCTACGCCGACAACCTAGGCAAGGAACTCCCGCGCATCCCCGCCGTGAAAACGTTCCAGGATTTCATGGCCTTCTCCCAAGCCGGCCGCGATCTGGCGCATTGGCATTTGAACTACGAGACAGTCGAGTGTTTCCCCGGCGTGACGGTGCAGACCGGTAAGGAGGAGGGACCTTATTGTCCCTCTTCTTCCGCCAAGGCAAATGCGGAAGAGGCGACAGTAAGGTCGCCCCTCCTTAGCCTGACGGCAGATCAATTCCGCGTCACCAAAATGAAGTTCGCCAAAAAGAAAGACCCGGAGACTGGCAAGAGCGTCCACGACAAGACCTCCGTCATCTACAACGACTTCATCACCCTCAAAAACATCCCGCTCTCCGCCTACGACTACATCGTCAACGGCAAGCCCGCCCTCGAATGGGTCATGGAACGACAATCCGTCACCACCGACAAAGACAGCGGCATCACCAACGACGCCAACCTCTGGGCGACGGAGACCATGGGGAATGCTCGATATCCGCTGGAACTGTTCCTGCGGGTCGTGACGGTGAGTTTGGAGACGAATGGGATCGTGGCAGGGTTGCCGGGGCTGGATATTTCTGTAGAATCCTCATCATGATCACGCGCCTGAGAGTCAACGGTTTCAAAAATCTGCGGGATGTGGACCTGCATTTCAGCGAGTTCACCTGCATTGCCGGGCCGAATGGTGCCGGCAAATCCAATCTTTTCGATGCCATTCAGTTTCTCAGCCTGACCGCATCAAAGACACTTCTGGAAGCCGCGCTGGCCATCCGTGCGGATGGTGCAATGTCGTCCGACCCTTCACATGTTTTTTGCTTTGATCACCCCATTGGCGGGCGGCGGATCGACTTCGTGGTGGACATGATCGTGCCCAAGATCTCATACGACGAACTCAACCAGCAAGCGCGGGCAACTTTTACATTTCTGACCTATGAGCTTTCGCTCACGGAACGTGCGACTGGCAATGGAGAATCCGGTTTGCAGATCGACAAGGAAAGCCTGACGTATCATCCATGGTCGAAGGCCGCCGGCTTATTGCCCTTCAAGCATTCATCAGCATGGCGAGACAGTCTGAAGCAGGAACCCAAGGGCGGACGTCGGGATTTTTTCATATCGACAAAGACGGAGGACAACAAAACGGTCATTCAGCGGCACCAGGACGGCGGCAGCAGCGGCAAGCCATATCCTTATCTCGCATCCAATCTTCCCCGAACGGTTCTCTCGATCGCCAACGCAACGGAATCGCCAACAGCACTTTGCGCTAAGCGTGAGATGGAGTCGTGGCGCTTGCTTGCCTTGGAAGCATCCAGTTTGCGGGCACCAGACGATTTCACCGAGCCAAACATCATGGATTCGCACGGTCGGCATATGCCCGCTACCTTGCATCGCCTGATGCAGACGGAAGGTCTGGGGCCGCTCGTGGGGGACAGTATCGCCCAGCGCCTCACGGAATTGATTGAGAATGTGAAAGGGATTCGTGTCGATCCCGATCCGGTGCGCCGGGCTTACAGCATACTGGTGGCTGATCACTCTGGAAATGATATTCCGGCCCGCGGGCTCTCCGATGGCACCCTGCGCTTCCTGGCCTTGGCAATTCTGGAACAGGATCCGCTCGTCACGGGGGTCATCTGCCTTGAGGAACCAGAGAACGGCATCCATCCAAAGCGCCTGCCTGCAATGATTTCTCTGCTCAAAGAAATCGCAGTGGATACACAAGAACCCTGCGGTGACGACAACCCGCTTCGTCAGATCATCATCAACACCCACTCCCCGTCAGTCGTCGCTGAAGTGCCCGATGATAGTTTGGTGATCGCGGTGGACCGCACGGCGTACTATCAGGACCGGCTGGTTCATACACCCAGCTTCCTCGGTTTGCCACAAACTTGGCGTGAGCGTGCCTCGGGTGAATCCGTCGCCCGGGGATTGTTGATTCCCTACTTGAATCCAATCCAGGTCAAACAGCAGGATCAACGCAACCCAGGCCGAGTCGTGGACCGCGAAGACCTACAAATGCTTTTGCCACAACTTGAAGACGCCGGAAAATGACGACTCTCCGCTTCACACTCGTCGCTGAGGGCACATCCGACAGGGTGCTGATTCCAATTCTGCGCTGGATGCTCCTGCGTCACCATCCTGAATTTGAATGGATGGGCCAGACCGCGGATCTTCACGAACTCCCCAGGCCGCCGCGCTCGTTGCCACAAAAGATTGCCACCGCATCCGAGTTGTTTCCTGCAGACGTTATCTTTATCCACCGCGATTCGGACCGTGAGGCTCCTGCGAACAGAAGGAGGGAAATCTCCGACGCGATAGATTCATTGCGGGAAAGTCCCGCGCGCCACTGGGTCCCGGTAATTCCAGTGCGAATGACCGAGGCGTGGCTGCTGGTGTCCGAGAGCGCCTTGCGCAACGCATCCGGCAATCCGAATGGTCGCAACCCTCTCCAGCTTCCGCCTTGGCGGGATCTCGAAACGATTCCTGATCCCAAAGTGGTTCTGCAAAACTTGCTCGTCGATGCCAGCGGCCTTTCCGGACGGCGGAGAAAGAAGTTCAACTTTTCCGCACAGCGGGCACGCATCCCTGATTTTTTCGAAAGTTGGGAGGACTTGCTCAGGCTTTCATCGGCGAAGCAACTCTATGATGAAATCTCCACACTGAGTTTTAGTTGATTATCGAATCATGGGAAGCTCTTCACCATCGGGCACTCGACCCACGACTTCAGCAAGTTCCTCGGGATGCTGAAACAGCACGGGATTCAGGTGGTCGCGGATGTGCGATCACGTCCGTTTTCGCGGTTTCCATGGTTCTGTGGTCCGGCGTTGAAAAGGGAACTCAAGGCGAATGGTCTCCGCTACGTGTTTCTCGGTGATGAACTGGGTGCGCGACGGGTGGAGCGTGAGGTTTACGTCGGCCTGCGTGCGGATTACGAATTGATTGCCCGGACACCTGCGTTCAAAGCGGGAATTGAACGTGTCCGCAAGGGCGTCGCTAAGTTCTGTGTGGCGCTGATGTGCGCAGAGAAAGATCCGCTGGATTGCCACCGCACGGTGCTGGTGTGCCGCCATGCGAAGGAGTTCGCCGAGATTTTCAACATTCACTCGGACGGAAGACTGGAATCCCATGCCGAAGCCGAAGTTCGGATGATGTCCCGCTACGTCAGCCCCGAAGGCGACATGTTCCGCTCGCACATTGAATTGCTCAACGACGCCTACAAACGACGGGGCGAGGAAATCAATTACGTCATCCGAAATCAAACGCATGGCCAGTAGCTCCTTCCAGTGGACCGAACTCACGTGGAACCCGCCCACGGGTTGCGACAAGATTTCCGCAGGGTGCAAGTTCTGCTACGCTGAGGTCATGTCCCGGCGTTTGCAGGCGATGGGGGGGGGAGAAATACGTGGACGGCTTCAAGGTCCGTCAGCATGAGGCCGCGCTGGCGATCCCCTTCGGCTGGAAGAAGCCCACAATGGTGTTCGTGAACTTGATGAGCGACCTGTTCCACAAGGACGTGCCGGTGGACTTCATCCAGAAGATGTTCCGGGTGATCAACGCGAATCCCCACCTGATTTTCCAAGTGCTCACGAAGCGTTCCGAGCGATTGGCCGAGCTGCGTGCGGAATTCACCTGGAGCCAGAATATCTGGATGGTCGTGAGCGTGGAGGATGAGCGCGTGACCCACCGGATCGACGATCTTCGCAAGGTTCCTGCGGCGGTCCGGTTCCTCTCCTGCGCACCGCTGATCGGAGCGAGTATCCGTTGCTCCAAGCGGGGCACCTGCTTCGACAGGGAAGGCATTTGGCCGTCGCTATTTTAATTCCATGCCTCACGGGCGGATCTCCACGGCGACTTGGACCTGCTCCGCCTTCGCCACGGTGAGCACGATGGCGCGGAAGCCTTCGTTCTGGTTTTCCTCGGCCGTGGGCGGTTTGGCATCGCTGAGGGTCCATGTTCCGGTTTCGGAAACCCGGCGCAGGGTGATCTGTTTGCCTTGCTTGCGCAGGATCACCTTTTCTCCAACGACCTCCGCCTCGGCATCCGTGATGGCCCGCCAGACGACATCACCAAGCGGAGCGCTGATCTCATCCTCGATGCGGACGGCGCCGCCGCCGCGGTCGAAACGCGCGGTCCGGACGACCTTGGCGGCGGATCCGGCGTAGGCGTGGCTGAGGTCGAAGGCGGCCACCAGCGGATTGCCGGTGAGGGATGAGGAGACAAGCGGGCATGGTTTGGCACGTCCGTTCTGGAGCCTGCCGTCGATTTCGAGGGTGTTGTGGGAGCGGTTCTGGAGGCGGTAATAGTCCCAGCGCTTGTTGCCGAAGTAGCCAGGCAGATTGTAGTTTTCACTGCCCAGATCGTGCAGCCAGCGCAGGCCGTGAGCATCGTAAACAAAGGACCCGGCATCCATGTGTCCGTGACTCGCGGCAGGGGTGCCCCCCTTGATGCCAAGCCACGCGCAGTCCGCATCCCAACCGTTGCGGAACAAGGCCACCGCCTGCTCGCCATGAAACACGGCGGCATTCGGAATCGCCACGCCGGCCGGAGCCGCGGCGGGCAGCCACAGCACGCTGAGTGGAAACCAGCGGTCGCCTTTGAGGCTGCCCTTCCCCTCACCCAGGGCACGGCTGAAAAGATCCCGGACGTGGCTTGCCTGCACCGGGTCCCTGTAGTGTCCCGCCAGCCAGCACTGCGCGGGCGAAGGCAGGCTGCGCGTCATTCCACCATCAGCGAAGTTATAACTCAGGCGGGCGGGGCTGCTCAGATGCATGATCGAATCGCCCGCCTTGCGAAGAATCGGGGAGGACTGGATGGACTGGCCAAACGGCCGACAGGCCGCCAGCAGCATGACGTGGTAGTTGGTGCCGTAATGCCAATAACCCGGTCCCTCGGGATACATGCCGTCCGGTTCATAAAGCTGGTTGCACTTTTCGACCAGGGCGAGGCCTTTGGAGAAAAGCTCTTCACCGAGCCCCTCGTCGTGGCCGGCAATGGCCGCGGCGGCGAGGGCGATGCCCCCACCGCAAACCTGCGACCAGTTGTTGCGGGGTTTCGACCACCAGTCTCCCTTGTCATACACCGCCTTGGCGGGTTTGAGGGCCTTTTCGATGATTGCTTGCTCGCACATTCCGCGCTGCGCGGGCGTGAGCGTGGCGTGGAGCCAGTCGTAGCCGATGGCCACGGCCGTTGCCATTTCCGCGGTATCAAGGAAGTGGCTGGGATTCCAGTCCTTGAGACCACAGGCGGCTTCGAGTTCGGCGATGGCTCGGAGGCGGTATGCCTCACCGCCGCCCATGCGCCAGGCCCAGGCGGAATGCATGATGTGGTGAAAAGCCAGCCGGGACTCTCCCAGCAGGCGCTTTCCATCGGGGATCCGATAGCTGCACGTGCGCTCTTTCAAAACCCGGCCCGCCTCGGCCATGACCGCGGCCTGGAGCCGGGCGGCCAGCGGGTCGGTGGCGAGCTTTTCGCGCAGCGGTGCCTCCATCGCGCGGGTGAACCACAAGCATGGGTGGGCGGTTCCCGCCAGATCGCCGCCCACTGCCATGGCCAGCGCCGCGAGCCAGAATCCCCATACTTTCAACATGGACATCAATACGGAGACCATCGTTGAAATCATTCGGCAATCAGCTTTCCCTCAAGCGAAAGCCCTCATCCGTGCGCGATTGAAGCCACGAGCCTTCTGCAAATCCCGCTTGGCGATTGGCGTTCCGGGTGATGGGATGAGGCCGTGATGAGGACAATCATTGGTTTGCTGACGATTTTGTTTTTCTCCGGGGCCGGCGTTTCGCCTGCGGCCGGAATCGACGAACTGCTGGCCAAGGCGGATGGCGGCGACGTCGCCACGCAGCTTCAGGTTGCGGAGATGTATGCCAAGGGCGAAGGCGTTCCGCGTGACCTGCAACAGGCTGTGAATTGGCTCACGAAAGCCGCGGGGCAGGAGAATGCCGACGCGCAGATGCGGCTTGGGGCGCTTTACCTCGGCGGCAGGGGCTTGAAAAAGGACAGCCTCGAGGCTGCAAAATGGTTCGGCATGGCCGCGGACCAAGGCGTCGCGGCGGCACAACTCCAGTTGGCAAGAATGCATCTTGCGGGTGCCGGTCTGGCAAAGGACGAGGTCGAGGCCTTCAAATGGGCCACGCTGGCGCAGAAACTGGGCGACAAGCAGGCCGGACCCATTCTGGCTTTCCTGAGGAAACGCATGACGGCCGAGGAAATCGCCGCCGGAGAGGAGTTCGCGAGGGATTTCAAGGCGTCAAAAATCGTGCCCGATCCCGCCAGCGGCATTCCGCCGGTGGCACCGCCGTTGGAGGAATGAAGCGCCCGCCTGCTCCCATGTTCCGTTTTCATCCTGCATTCCACTCCCACCATCGCTCATGAGTTCCTTCGAAAGCAAAGTCCAGGAAGCCCTCGCCAATCCGAAAAACCAAGGCGAAATCCCCGATGCCGACGCCGTGGGGACCGTCGGCTCGCCCGAATGCGGCGACATGCTGCGGATGTGGCTGAAGTTCACCGAAAAAGACGGCAAGCGCGTGATCGACCGCGCGTCGTTCCAGGCCTTCGGCTGCCAGACCGCGATCGCCGTCGCCTCGATGGCCACCGAGCTGCTCAAAGGCAAAACCGCCGAGGAGGCGAAGCAGCTCAGCGCCCAGGACCTCGCCGGCGAGCTCGGCGCGCTGCCGCCGATGAAAATCCACTGCGGC
>JBGSUP010000288.1:0-10175 GCA_041753485.1 Akkermansiaceae bacterium | reverse complement strand
ATGATGTTCACCGACCTCGAAAACTTCACCGACCTGTGTGAAAAAGTCGGTGATCCCGAGCGCATCGTCCGCACTTTGAACGAGTATTTCGAGAGCACAACCAGTCACATTTTCGATGACGACGGCGTGGTCATCAAATTCATCGGCGACGCGATCTTCGCGGCGTGGGGCGCGCCGCTGGCCGAGCCTCAGGCAGCACTCAAGGCGGCGCGCGCCGCGTGGAAACTCGGCAATACGGACAAGATCATGATCGACGGAGTGGCACTGAATACCCGCATCGGCGTGCATTTCGGCGAGGTGGTGGCCGGCAACATCGGCAGCGCCCGCCGCGTGGATTACACGCTCATCGGCGATGCCGTGAATCTCGCCGCGCGCCTGGAGTCGCTCAACAAAACGCTCGGCACCCAGATCCTGATCAGCGAGGAGGTGCAACAACGGCTTGGCGGCGAGTTCCACACCCGCCTGGTCGGCCGCTTCAAGGTGAAAGGCCGGCGGGAAGTCACCGTGATCCACGAATTGCTTGGTCCCGTCGTCCGGCCCGAGGAGCCGGAGTGGATCTCATTTTATCACCAGGCGCTCGAAGCATACTCGGGGAGGGATTCCAGGGAGGCGCGCAGGCTGTTCCTTGCCGTTGGAGAAAGTCGCGGCGAGCCGGACGGCCCGTCCAGGTTCTTCATCAATCGCCTCAACCTCGGCGAGTGGGGGCAGGACGGTGTGGTGGAAATGACGGAGAAGTAGTTGGACCTCCGGTGCGTGTTGGGCGGTTTTGATCTTCAGGAACGGCGTTGACGAACCGCGATTTTCCATGCAGGTTCGCCCCTGTAGTTCGTTTCCAGAGCTTTACCCCATCAATCCATGAGACTTATCCGTCGTTTCCTTGTCAGCGCCTTCGCGGCATCCCTCGTCACCCTCGCCGCCGCCCAGGATGGCAAACTTAACATCGCCACGGTGGACATGCAGGAGCTGTTCAAGCAGTATTACCGCACCAACGAGGCGCAGAAGCAGATCAACGTCGAACGCGCCCGGATCCAGAAGGACAACAACGAGCGGCTCTCCCGGATCAGGGATCTGGAGGAAAACCTCGGCAACCTGCGCAAGCAGCTTGAAGACCCGGCGATCAACGATTCCAAGAAACAATCGCTCTTCAAGGATTGGCAGATGCAGCAGCAGGAAGGCATCGCGCTCGACCGCGAGCGCCGCGAGTTCCTCCAGCGCCGCAACCAGGCGCTCAACGAGAAAATGGTCCAGCGCATGAAGGGCATTCTCGAGGAAATCCGCAAGCTCGTCGAAGAACGGGCCAAGGTGGACAATTACGACTACGTTTTCGACAAGTCCGGCCTCAGCACCTCGCAGGTTCCGTTCCTGCTCTATACCAAGGACGCCACCGACATCACCGCCGGTCTGCTCAAGGACCTCAACAAGGACGCGCCAGCCGAGTCGCTGCCGGCCGCAGGCGATCCGGCACCGGAAATCCCGGCTCCCGCCCCAACCGAGTAATCCTCCAGCGATTTCCCAAGTTGGCAATCGCCCTCACGCTTTCCGAGCTCGCCCGTTGGGTCGATGGTGACATCGTCCGGGGCGGGCTCGATGTGCCTTTCACCGGCATGGCCGCGCTGGATGCCGCAGGGCCGCGTGACGTGAGTTTCCTTGGCAACGAGAAATATCACGGCCAATTCGAGCACACCGCGGCCGGTGCGGTGATCGTCCCGCGCGGCGAAACCGGCGGCCCGGAAAACACCGCGCTGATCGCGGTGGACAACCCGACGCTCTCGTTCTCGGTTGTCGTCCGCCACTTCGCCGCCGCCAGCCGCCTCTTCACCCCGGGCATTTCACCGCTGGCCTTTGTCGATCCCTCCGCCGTGCTGGATCCGCAAAAAATCCGCGTCCATCCCGGAGCCGTCGTCATGGCCGGTGCCCGCCTGGGCGATGGCACCGAGGTCGGCCCGAACTGCGTGATCGGCGAGAACGCCGTGGTCGGCTGCGATTGCCAGATCATGGCCAACGCCACTGTGCGCGAGCGCTGTGTGCTCGGAAACCGCGTGATCCTCCAACCCGGAGCCGTCATTGGCTCCGACGGCTATGGCTACGAATTCTCCGGTGGCCGCCATGTCAAAATCGACCAGGTCGGCATCGTTGAAATCCACGACGACGTCGAGATCGGCGCCAACAGCACCATCGACCGCGCGCGCTTCGGCAAAACCGTGATCGGGGAGGGGACTAAGATCGACAATCTCGTCCAGATCGGCCACAACTGCGTGATTGGCAAGCACTGCCTGATCGTCGCGCTGTGCGGCATCTCCGGCAGCACACGGCTCGGCGATTACGTCACGCTGGCCGGCCAGACGGCGACTGCCGGCCACATCACCATCGGCGACAAGGCGACCTTGACCGGCCGCTCCGGGGTGACGACGGACCTTCCCGGCGGGGAAATCTACGGTGGCTACCCGGCCAGGGTGTTTCGCGAGGAAATGAAGTCGCAGGCCAGCGTGCGGCGCCTGCCCAAGCTCGTCGCGCGGGTCAAGGCGCTGGAGGACGCGCTCAAATGCCAAGCCACCCCGGGAGATTGATTCTTACGGATTCTGCGTGCGGCCGCACGCAGAATCCGTAAGTCGGATGGTGGCCGGGGGCATTCAAAAGTCTTGCACATCGGCATTCCCGCGCCTACTGCCACGGGCATGGCTCTCGAAACCACCCTGATTCTGTTCAAACCCGACGCGATTGAGAAAAACCTCAGCGGCAAGGTGCTTGCCCGCTTCGAGGAGGCTGGCTTTGTCGTCCGTGGCATCAAGATGATGAAACTCGATGATGCAATCCTGCGCGAGCACTATGCGCACGTGGCCGACAAGCCGTTTTTTCCGGAGATCGTGCAATTCATGAGCCGCACACCGGTGATCGCCCTCGCGCTCGAGGGTGAGGACGTGATTTCCAAGGTGCGCGACCTGCTGGGGCCCACCAACTCGAAGGCCGCCGAGGCCGGCACGATCCGCGGTGATTTCGGCGAGGACATGATGGTCAACGTCTGTCATGCGTCGGATTCCACCGGAGCTGCCGCCGCCGAGATCAAGCGCTTCTTCCGGGACGGCGAGGTTTTCGCGTTCTAACAAGTCATGAAGGCTTGTCCCGCGGCGTGCGGGTGTTAGCCTGCAGCCATGTTTCCCCATGTTTTTGAGGCGGAAACCTGGCTGGGCCTGGTCACCGTGGCGGTGTTTTACGTGGTGGGCGTGCTGCACGTGCTGCACGCGTTGATGCATGTGCGCACCTCGCAGGGGACGATCGCGTGGGTGATTTCGCTCATCACGGTGCCCTTCCTGGCGATCCCGCTCTATTGGTTGTTAGGGCGCACGCGGTTTTCGGGAAACATCGGCGGACGCCGGGAAAAGGACAGCCGGCTGGCGCGGATCGCGGAGTCGATGCACCAGCGGCTGCGGCAGCTTGAAGTCGAGATCCCGGAGGACGACGCCTTTGAGCGGGCGGCCCGCATGCTCGGCGGACTGCCGTTCACCCGCGGCAACCGCCTCAAGCCGCTGATCGACGGCGAGGAGACTTTCGAGCGGATTTTCCACGCGATCGGCGGGGCGAGGCGCTACCTCTGCGTGAATTTTTTCATCGTCAAGAACGACACGCTGGGCACCCGCTTCCAGCAGGCGCTCATCGAGCGGGCGCGAGCCGGAGTGAAGGTTTATTTTCTGTTTGATGAAATCGGCTCGCACAAGCTGCCGCGGCGCTACCTGCTGGAGCTGAGGGAGGCGGGGGTCGAGTGCCACTCGTTCGGCATCAACCGCTACTGGTGGTCGCGCTTCCAGTTGAACTTCCGCAATCACCGCAAGATCATCATCAGCGACGGCGAGGTCGCCTTGATCGGCGGCCTCAACGTGGGCGACGAATATCTCGGGCGCGACCAGCGCTTCGGCGCATGGCGGGACACGCATTTGGAGCTGCGCGGCCCGGTGGTGCAGGCGGTCCAACTGGTGTTTCTCGAGGACTGGTTCTGGGCCGCAAACGAAGTGCCCGAGCTGGACTGGGAAACCCGGGCGGAGGCGGCCGATCAAGTGGCGGCGATCATTCCCACCGGGCCGGCCGATCCGGCGGATTCTTGGCAGTTGATCGTGGCCGAGGCCGCCAACTCGGCCCGCGAAAAACTCTGGATCGCCTCGCCCTACTTCGTGCCGGATGAAGGCGTGCTCACCGCCCTGCAGACGGCCGCCATCCGCGGAGTGGATGTACGCATCCTGATTCCGGAGCGCGCGGATCACCTCATGGTCTGGCTTTCGGCGTTTTCCTATTACGAGCAATCCATTCCCTTCGGCATCCGGATTTTCCGCTATCATCAGGGTTTCCTGCACCAGAAAGTCCTGCTCATCGATAAGCGCCTGGCCGCAGTCGGCACGGCGAATCTCGACAACCGCTCATTTCGGCTGAATTTCGAGATCACCGCCTTTTCGACCGACGCCGGCTTTGTGGATGAAATCACGGCCATGCTGCAGGTGGATTTCGGCCAGGCGCGCGAGGCGAATGCCGGGGATTTCACTGGCAAACCCTTTCTTTTCCGGATTGCAAGCCGTGCCGCCCGCCTGTTCGCGCCGATCCAGTGAGGGGATTGCGGGCCGTGGTTCTGATGTCGGCTCGCCCCGCCGGTGGCTGGTGTTTCGTGCTTGGCAGGGCCGTCCGCAGCCGAGACGATGCGAAAGATGGAAGGCGTGATCCAGGAATTCGAGGGGCTTCGCGTGCGGGTGGACGACGTGGTTTATATGCCGGGACTGGATGCGCCCAAGGAGAAACCCCATCCGTTTGTGTATTTCATCTCGATTCACAACGACTCGCCGCTCCCGGTGACCATCCGCGGCCGCAAGTGGGTGGTCCGCGAGGATGACGGGGAAATCACCGTGGTTGAAGGCGATGGGGTGGTGGGCCAAACTCCGGTGATCGGCCCGGGTGGAAATTTTTCCTATAACAGCTATCACGTGGTGGCGGGCGGTGCATCCGTCGAAGGTGCGTTTTTCGGCGAGACGGCGGCCGGGGAGTGGGTGTTCGCGCGGATCCCCGGGTTCCGTCTGGAAGTGCCGGACTGGGTTTGAGCACGCATCAGCCGTCGTTCAGGTAGCCGCCCAGCGCCTCGCGCAGGGAGCTGCGGGCGCGGAACAGGAGGCTTTTCACCGCGGAAACGGAAAGTTGCAGAACCTCGGCGATCTCTTCGTAGGAAAGTTGCTCGTAGCGGCGCAAGACCACCGCCATCCGCTGGGTCTCGGGCAGTGAGGCGATGGCGGCATCGACCGCCTCGGCGAGTTCCGCCTGAAGCAACTCGGCATCCGGCCTGCGGTCCGGCCGGTCCTCGATCTGGTGGTGGGAATTCTCCTCGCGTTCGTCGGCGGAAACCTCCCTTTTGCGGCTGCGGCGGCGGGTTTCGTTGAAGACAAGATTGCGGGTGATGGTGAAAAGGTAGGTGGTGAATTTGGCATCGGGCCGGTAGCGCCTGGCATTGCGCCAGATCCGCAGGAACACCTGTTGGGAGATGTCCTCCGCGTCGTTGGAGTTGCCAAGCATCTTGACCACCGTGCCGGTCACCGCGTTCTGGTGGCGCTCTATAAGCTGACGGAACGCGGCGTGGTCGCCAGCACCGACACGCTCCATCAAGGCAAAATCAAGATGGCTCTCGTCTTGCGGGTCGGGCGTGGTTGGAATCGCCATTGGAGGAAAAATCGGAGTTGCGGCGGCGACGGCGCTCAACATGGGCGATTCAACCGCACGCTGCGAGCGAAGTTGCGGACGAGTGCGCTCAGGTTGCCCGAGCCCAGGCTTCGACCTCGGAATCCAGAAACACTTCGTCGAGCACCTCGCGCGCCCAGTCCTCGCGCTTGGCGAGTTCGCTCAGCATTCTCCAGGCGACCACCTGGACGGCCGGCATCTCACTCCAAACCGCCTCCGCGAGACAGTGCCAGGAGCGCCCGGCGAGGCGATTTGGATGGTCCAGCATGTCGATGCACTCGGCGGATAGCAGCAGGGTGCGGTCAATCTCCGGGTCCGCGCCGACCGGTGGCACCTCGTATGGCCAGAGCGGGACTCCGGCGGCACCAGTGATTTCACAGCGGGATTTTGCCCGTCGTGCAAGGTCCTTGCCCATGCCCTGCAGGGCCATCATCCGCGCCTGATGCAGTTCGTATCCCTTTGCCATGGAAAAATTCTAGCGGAAAGGACTCCGCCATGGAATTCCCAATTTCGTGTCCCGCAGCCTGGTTCTTCGAACCGGAAACCCATTGACCCGGCGGGAGTTCCGGGTTAATCATGCCGCCCCATGAAATGCACATCCGCCATTTTGGCAGTCATCGTTTTGGGTCTCGCGGCTTGCGATACCATGAACCGGCCCATCACGAGCGGAGACTTCGATCCGCTTCGTCCCCCGGGTGCCGATCAGGCCGGTCCGCTTGCAAATGACGTGGTGTTCGCGGCTGGCCAGTTCGTGCGGGCGGCCATGGATAATACGGCGTTTTTCAAGATCCGGCCCAAGGGCGATGGCGATGCCGACAAGCTGCTGGCACGCGGCACCTCGATGAAGGTGATTTCCTCCAGTGAGAGTTATGTGAAGGTTGAACTGGATAGCGGCGAGGTGGGTTGGGTGCCCACAGTCATGCTGGAGGATCCGAATGCGGCAGCGCCGGGAGGGGCCTTCGACGCACCCAATCCGGGCGAGTATCAGGTTTATCCCCCAGTCGGCGCTTACGGCGATGCGCTGCCGCAAGTGATGCCGGGAGAACTGCCGCCCGAGGGCGCGATTCCCACGGTGATCGATCCCGAGGCTCCCTCAAGCCCTGCTCCCATTCCGGCGGCGACAGTGCCCGGCGAGGCGTTTCCGGCACCCGAGAAACCTGCACCCAAGCCGCTGCCACCAAACGGCGAGGAAGAATAGACCCCCGGGCAAGTGATTCATCGGTCTGCGAGATCGGGCAGGAACCGGAGAGCCGGGAGAGGTGAAAAACCAGCGTGGTCAGGATGGTTCTTGAATCCTCTGACTGCGATGATTGAATTCCGCGTGTGAAGCGTTTCATCCCTTTTCTGGCCGCCCTTCTCGTTGGTGCTTGTGCGGGCCCCCGGGACACGCTTGAGGTGAAACAATTCGTTCTGCGCGACCAGATTCGTGAGGAATCCGAAGACCCGATGGCGCGGATGGAGAAGCAACGGCGGCTGCACGGTGCCGTGAGCATGGCCGAGCGCCGTCAGCGCCTGGGTCAGTATTACACTGTTATCTGGAGCGATCCCGTGGGTGTCGGAAAGGGTCCCGTAGAGGTGCTTTTCGAGTATCAACAGGGAGCCACCGCCAGCCGGGTCAAGCGCATGACGAAGGAATTTCCCGCAAACTCTGCGGAGGGTGTCGCGGATTTCGCGGTGATCGGCGATGACTATTTCACGAGCGGCAGGGTGCTGGCTTGGAGGGCAAGCGTCCGGCGGGGAGACCGGGAACTTGCGAGCCACAAATCCTATCTCTGGCGTTAGGTGGGATTTTCGAGATGGAAGGTTGACCTGCGGGATCGATGATTTTAGAATCCACTGAGTCGGGCCGTGCGAACGACGACCCATTAACTGTGACTGCGGACAGCCCCATTTTCGTTGGAGTCTTCGATGGATTCAGTTGGATCCGGTTTGAAGGAAAAGGTTCATTTGTGAACAGCCCTGCCGTGAAGGCATTTGGCGACGCGCGAATCACCGCCGGAGAAACTTGCATCGTCGTCGATCTCGCCGCTTGCACGGGAATGGATTCCACTTTCATGGGCACCCTGGCTGGCATGGCGGCGCGGCTCTCTGCGATCGGGGGAGGAGGCCTCCAAATCGCCGAACCGGGCGAGCGCAACCGCCGTTCACTCGAGGACCTCGGTCTGGACTTCCTCATGGAAATTGATCCGCCGTCCGCTGCCTGGCGCGGCAGGGTGGATGCCATCCGCGGCTGCTTGCATCGGCCGCAGATGCCAAGTAGTCCGGGCCGGCTCCAGCGTGCGCTGCATTTGCTGGAGTCCCATCAGACGCTCTCGGGTTTGAACGACAAGAATGCCCGCAATTTCGCGGGTGTCGTCTCGGTGTTGGAAAACGAATTGTCTGAAAAGGACCGGCTGGCGGAGCCCCCTGAGAAAAGTTAGGAGATCGCGCGAAGGCCCCATCGGAAATGCTGACTTCTCCCCAAATGCCGGATCCCGTGCTGATTGTGCTCGGCGTTTGTTTGATTCTCTTGGCAGTCACGTTGCTTGCCTTGAACAACCAGCGGCGGCAAAACCGGTCGATTCGCCGCCGTTTCCGCGACTTCGAGGGTGAGGAGCAGCGCATGTTCTGTTTCCTCCACGATCTTGGGCAGGCCATTGGCAATGAGCCATCCCCCTCGGTTCTCTCGCGGATCATCGTGGAAGGAATTGACAAGGTGGTGAACGCACGTGGCGGAGCGGTCTATTTCGTAGGCTCCGGCGAGGGATTCCTGCTGCCCTCCTACATCTCCGAGGACTGCCCGCCGCTGATCGGCATTCCAATGGAAGTGCGAAAAAAGGCCGAGCGTGATCCGCGCGCGCTTGAAAGCCACCTTCGCTTGTCCCGGGTCGCCGTGGACGAAGGGATCCTCGGCTACTGTCTGGCAGTCGGCGAGCCGATCCATGTTGAGGATGTGAAGAATCATCCGTCGTTTCGTGACGCGTTCACCCGCTACACCGATGATGTGGCCGCACTTTTGTCCCCTCTGAGGCATGCGGGCAAGGACCTCGGCGTGCTGGTTGTCGCCCGGCGGCATCAGGACGGCGGGTTTTCCGCCAATGATTTCGCAGTGTTCCGCTCCGCCGCCGAGCAATCCTCGTTTGCGATCGGCAACGCCCGGATCCACCGCGAGGCCCATGAAAAGCGGGCGATGGAGGGTGAACTGCAGAACGCCCGGGAAGTCCAACGCATCCTGCTGCCCCAGGACGATCCGGTGGTTGCCGGCTTCCGCATCAGCGGCACCAATCTGCCCGCTCGCATCATCAGCGGGGATTATTATGATTACCTCGATCTGGGCGAGGGGAGATTCGGGATCGCGATTGCCGACGTTTCCGGCAAGGGCTTTCCAGCCGGATTGCTGATGGCCATGTGTCGCAGCGCCCTGCGGTCGGTGGCACCGGGCCGGACTTCACCATCCGAGGTGCTCGCGGCGGTGAATCGTCAGCTTTTTCCGGATATTCGCGAGGACATGTTCATCAGCATGGCATACGGCATTCTGGATGAGGGCAGTGGCAGGCTGGTGCTTGCCCGCGCCGGCCACGATCCCGCGCTGCTGTTCCGCCGGGAATCCGGGAAAGTGGAGCTTCTGCGCTCGCCCGGACTGGCCCTGGGCGTGGACGGCGGTGCGGTATTCGAGCGTGTGACCAAGGACCAGGAAGTTGCTCTTACATCGGGAGATTGCGTCTTGTTTTACACCGACGGTGTGCGCGAGGCGGTGGATTCGGAGGACCAGGAGTTTGGCATGGAGCGCATGTCCGAAGCGTTTCGCATGGCCGCGCCCCTTGGCGCCGAGGCGGTGCTCAGCCGGATGCAGGAGGAGCTTCGCCAATTCACCGGCGAGGGCCCTCAGATGGATGACATCACCCTGGTAGCCATCGAAAAAAAGCGCTAGGACCTGGATCTTCCGCGCTACCACGTGATCACGTTATTTCAGGAAACCGAAATTGTGGCATGTTCTTTGCGTCAGCGCCGCCGACGGTTTCCTGACAGACATTTTCCCGATCATGTTCCAATCCTCCCCCTCAATTCATGCAGTTCGTTGCTGTGATCCCGTCCACGCCGATGGGTCCAAGTTGCGAGCCGGGCGCGGGGGCATTTGCTTTAGCTGCCTTAAACATCAAACTTACCGTATTTTGTTGAAAATCATTCATCGGTGCGCTACACCGGCCGCAGTTCGTCATTATTCCTGAGAATTCATGCGAGCTTTGTCAAAAGGTGCCTTCCGGGCGGCCTGCCCCCGGACACCGCGATCACGAATTTGAATTGGGAATGAAGAACTTTTGTAACTTGACTAAAACTTCGAAAATTGGTTTTGTTGCGGCACCGCGACAATCGACCAAAGGCGGCAGCGTCCGAAGGCATTTTTTGCAACCTTTCACCAACGTCTAAAACCGGTTCTTCTCTTGCTGAAAACCCAACCTTTAAGATTCTCCATCATGCAATAATCCCCCTCG
>JBGSUP010000287.1:0-2812 GCA_041753485.1 Akkermansiaceae bacterium | reverse complement strand
ATCGCTAACAGGCAGCAGGCGGCGTGGACGCGGCTGATGAGTGCGGACAGGCGCATGGCGGTGCTCCGGCTCAGTAGGCGATCAGTTTGATCTGCGACGGCTGGCTGACGATGGTGCCGGGCCTGGCATTGAGCACGCGGGCGATGTTGCGGATGGTTTTCATGCTTTAGTTTTGGTTGAGATGCAAATGGAGCAGGTGGCCCAATTCTTCAAGGGTTTCGGGCAGTTCGCAGGATCCGTGGGGACCCGGGACGATTTTCTCGGACTTCGCGGACTTGAGGTGGGAGCTCCAGTATTCGACCACGCCGTCCGAGCTGTTAGGTGTGTCACCCTTGCCGCGGTCGCCGATGATCGAGTGGTGCGGGACTTCGATCGGTCGGCTGTCGAGCACCTTGTGCGTGGGGTTGCGTGGAGACAGGCCGTCGATGCTGCTGGGAGTCCGGTTTGGATCTCCGGTGACGATGGCGATGGAGCTGCCGACGGAGCTCGTGACGGTGGAGGCGAGGTCCGCTGGCAGGGAAATCAGGCGGATGGCAAGTTCACCGAGTGTGCCGATGGCCATCTCGCTGCCGCGGTGGGGCGTGCAGATGAAGATGGCACGGTCCACCCGGGGATTTGCCTGGAAGACGACGGAGCGTTCCACGAGGCTGCCGGGTTTGACATTTTTGAAGAAACCCGCGGCCTCATCCTCGCCGATGGCATTCCATGCGCTGCGATCCACGCTGGTGACCTGGGTGCGCGAGAGAATGCCGCCCATGCTGTGGCCGACGAGGACCATGTTCTTGGAATTCGGATAGCGCTGTTGAACTTTCCTCAGTTCCTCGCGGAGGCGGAGCGCCGAGTAGAGCGGGGGATTGCCTGTGGGATAGGCGAAGACCCAGCATTGGTAGCGTTCGCGCAGAACGGGGTCGGTTTCGAGTTCGTTGATCACGTTGCGCCACATCCGCGGGGTGGAGATCAGGCCGTGCACGAAGATGAGTGGAATGCGGTCCGGGTCGTAGGGCTGGAGCATGTAGAGGCCGGTGATGCCCATGTGTTTGGAGACGCGGACGGCACCCATCAGGCCTTCCCACATTTCGGGTTGCTGCGGGTAGTAGGCCAGCGGTGCCGAGAAATCCGCATCCAGGATGCGTGTCTTGCCTGCAATGCGGGCATTGGTTTGTTTCGTGGGATCGATCAGCGAGAGAGTCACGTCGCTGCCTTTGAAATCGAGCGTGGCGGTAACCGGCGCGGTGACGCCCACGAGTGGCGAGAACGGTTCCAGCGGATCGGTCTTTCGAACGCCAATCAGCGCACCGCCGGTGCCGTCCACCCGGTTGCGGCGTTTGATCGTCTTGAGATCCACCATATCGGCCGGGGTGAAGGAAGTGAACCAGTCGGGATTCCAAACTCCGTCACGGGTTTCTTTCGCAAAACGCAGGCGGTAGCTGGCACCGCCGGCGTTCAGGGTGAGTGGTCGGTTCCACATGCTGCGGTTTTGAGCGGAGCACAACAGCACGGTGAGCTCCGCAGCGGCCTTGTTGTAAACCACTCGTGCGGACTCGCCCGACTCGCCTGAGTCGAGAATCGCGGACGCCTCCCTCGCGGAGTCCAGATAGAGCACGGCGCGTTCCCCGGCGGTCAGGGATTTTTGTTGCGCCTCTCGCAGATGCGTGACGGCGGAGCGGTGCAAACCTTCCGCAGGCGGCAGGCCGTTGGGCGCGCACGCGGTGAGAACCAGTGCGGCGAGAATGGGGAGGCGGACGGGCTTGAGGTTCATGGTTCGGTGCTTGCGGGTGGGGATGCAACAGCGGCCGCGCGATTTCCGCAAGAGTGGTGGAAATTTTTTGGTGAATGCGCTTCCGGGCTCTTGGAGGACGAGCCCGTAAATCCGGCGCGGCGGCAGAAACCGCGGGATTGGATTGCTCACCGACGAAAACCAGCTCGTCAGCTTTCAACCAATGTTCCAGATGCGGACTCCCGGGCAAAAAAGAACCCGGCGAAAACCGAAGGCGTGGGGGGAGAGGCTGCCTTCGGGTTCCGCCGGGGTTCTTGTTTCCGGGGGATCAGTTTCCGCGATTTCCTCCGGGGGGAGAGGATGCCCGCGGCAACGGCAACAACCTACCCCGATTCCGGCCATTGATGAATCCCGTGAACGCGTGTGCGGGATCACGGAGGTCCCCCGGAGATGAAATCCGCCGTTCGTTTCCAGAGAGTTTTCATCGGAATCCGCCGAGCTCATCGCATCAACCGCAGCGACATGCCGGGGGGCAGTCGAGAAGCATCAAAGCCCCGCCCCAAGCAGATACGGGCACAGATTGGGAACTAACGGAAAATATCGGGAAAGACCCATGGTCTTCCCTGCTCCGGGAATCGTTGAATTTCAAATGGTGCGCGCGATAGGACTCGAACCTACACAGGGTTGCCCCCACTAGAACCTGAAAGAATTAGGGGCACGATAACCAATTGGCATTCAATACCTATAAATTCGCTGTTTTCGCGTTTCTGCTTTACTTTCCCGCGTTTATGGGACCAATTGGGACCAATCCAACCCCGAACGCCATGCCACGGAAGCCAAAAATCGAAGCCATTTTCTCAACACCACGCAACCGCTGGAAGGTGGACGTGCCTGCCACGAAGTCGGAAACCGGGAAGCGATACAAGGCATGGTTTGCGACACGCGACGAGGCCCGCGACTATGCCGCGAAGCTGAACGAACAAGAGGCCCCGTCGCCAGCCATCGCGCCGGGACTCGCCGCAGATGCAGACAAGGCCCGTGGCATTCTTGAGCAGTGGAATCGGGACATCGTGCAAGCCGCCCGCGAACTCGCCG
>JBGSUP010000286.1:0-13459 GCA_041753485.1 Akkermansiaceae bacterium | reverse complement strand
GCGAGGGCGTCGGCCACGGGATGAATGCGCAACTCCGCAGCGGCCGAACCGGCGGGAATGATGAGGCGGTAGGTCAAAGGGGCGTCGTTGGCATCCGTGAAGGTCCACTCACCGGGGCTGGCCGCCGAGCGTGAGGAATTGTCCGGGCCCCGTGTCGAGAGGAACAGGATGAAGGGCCTGTCGGCAGATCCGCTCCGCGCATAGGAAATCTCTGCGGGGCTGTCCTCTTTTTCCGCAGCCGCACCGGTCAGCACGGTGGCGGAAAGCTGACCACCCGAGAGGGCCGCCAGCCATTCCTGAACGGCTGCCAGATCGCCGCCTTGCATGGCGAAGGTGTTCGGGTTTTCGCGGTTGTAGACACCGAGCTGCAGTTCCGCCCAGTCGGAGACACCGTCATCATCGCTGTCAGCATCCGAGGCTTCCACCCGGTAAAACCGCCGCTCGTTGACCAAGGGTCCGGTGAGTTCCAATTCGCTGGCGAGGCACAACTGCGCTTCGCCAAGCGGCGTCCATGGGCCGTCCGGTGTCGGACCATGCGCGAGACGATAGCGTTTCCCCGGTTGGGTGGCCACCGTGAGCCTGACATCGGTGCCGGGACGCGCGATCACGGCTTGAAACCGCGATGCCGGATCAAAAGGATTGGTGCCGGCTTTGGCCTCATCGCCGTTGTTGCAGCCATCGCCATCCGCATCGTCTGCCGCGACCAGCGCCCCGGCATGGTGGCGCGCCTGCCAAACATCGCACATGCCGTTGCCATCCAGATCGACGGCGGACAAAGGCAGCAGGCCGCAAAACCAGAGCAGACCCGGCAGGAGAACGAATGGGATTTTCATTGTGGACTTGCATACAACCATAACTACCGCGTTTCGTCGCGGGAAAAAACGGACTTTCGCCAAATTTTTCAACGCAGCCGGGGCTGTTTCCATCGGTCCAGGGTTTCGACCGATGCGGGAATCGGGGCTTGCGGGCGGGGTGAATCCGGGCTTGGTTTCACTGCTTTTACCATGATTTTCCAGAGACTCATTCGACTTGCCGTGAGCTTGGCAACTCTTGCCCCGGCGCTGGCATTCGAGCTTCCCGCTTCCTCGACGCAATGCCTCGTTGGCATCGCGGAGACTTGGGACAGTTCCGCCGCCACGCTCCGCTTTTATGAAAAATCCGGCGGTCGATGGCAGCAGGTCGGCACGCCCTGGCAGGCGCGGCTCGGAAAAAAAGGCCTCGTCTGGGGCAGCGGCATGCACCCGGTGCCAAAAGGCGCGGCCACCAAACAAGAAGGCGACTGGCGCTCGCCCGCCGGGGTTTTCGCACTGGGCGGAGCCTGGGGTTACGAGCGGACCATCCGCAAGCACCCGCAGCTTTTCTACCGCCAGGTCACGCCGCGCGACCTCTGGGTCGAGGATCCCGCGTCCGAACACTACAACCGCAACCTGATCCTTGATCGCGACCCCTCGTCACCGTGGGAGAAAAAACAACAAATGAAACAAAGCGATCCAGCCCACGCGCTGAAACTTTTCATCGCCCACAATGCCCCGCCCAAGGTGGTGCCGAACGCCGGTTCCTCGATCTTCTTCCACATCTGGCGCGGCGGCGGCAGCAAGCCCACCGCCGGCTGCACCACCATGGACGAGAGGAAACTGCGCGAACTCATCGCCCGTCTCGACCCCGCCCGCCGCCCGCTCTACGTGCTGCTGCCAAAAGCCGAATACGAAAGACGCCACGAGGTCTGGAAGCTTCCTTGAAACCGCGGAAGAACCCAATCTCCATCATCATCACCTGGCCGCAGTTTTTGCAAAGCGGACTGCATCCCTGTTCCGACATCCGCACGAAGAAATGTGCTTGTTTGCCCGTCGCAAGTGTTTTTTGATTTGCAGAAATTGAATGTCCAGCGGGATCGAACCGCGTGACGAACGCATCCTCGATTCAGTTCGCAAACTGCCCGCCCGAATGTGCAATTGACACAGAATCAAGCGGTTTGAAAACGCGATACCGAAAGGGCTCGCCAGACTGGAAGCACATGACCCCGCATTTATTGCTTCTACCTTGATCACCCAAGGCGGAGTGACTTAGGAAAAAAGCTTGAATTGTTGCCAATCCCCCCCCCGAGCCATGACCGCGCGATTCATGTTTCCAGATCCCCCACGGCGGCGCAGGGATTCGCACCCCGGCATCCGCAACCGGCGATGGGCCGTGCCTTGCGCGTATCGGATGATAGCGATGCTTTTCCGCATTTCCGCCCAGAGATGCGCGCCCGGGCGGCGACCAGTGTCACTGACTTTAATTCGCTCTCCTTCAACAACAGCTCTAACAACCTCATCGGCGCGTCCTGCCAGGCGAGCGGCTTCACGTTCACTTCGTCCGAACTGTTCTTCGTTTACGGGAAGAACCACGCTTCCCATCCCGGCTCCGGTGCGGTCTGTCCGACTCCCTCCGCGCTCATCACCATCACACCCGCCGAAAGGCTGGCTTCCAATTCATGCGCGGCGGATGTGGCCGGACATGAGAACATGTCAATTTTCATCTTGCCAGATTTATCAAGTTAGAAACGGTGACGTTTATGAATAATCAATTAGATCAATCACAGCCGGACGAATCGTCCGCTGCCAAGTTCAAGAAGCTTGGTGGCGCAATGTTATGCGAGGCACGACGCTCGGCCCACATCGCTGCGGCCACGGCGAGAATCGAGAAGCTCAAGCGGCTCGACCTCTCAAAAGCCCGGCAGAAGCTGGGACAACGCGCTTACGCGAAGGACATCCTGCGGGACATGTTTCCCGCCCAGCATGAAGCAATCACCAGATTGAGGTCGGAAATCGATGCCAAGATTCTCCCCGGGGAAAACGTGGAAGGCTCGCTTGCCAAGATCAAGAAATCGTCCCTCGAAGCCGTGGCAAAGGCCGAGGCCGAGGCAATGCGAGTGAAGCTCAATGGCTTGTTTCGGGATCTTGGTGCCCGTGTCGAAAACATTGACGTGCCTGAGATCGCCGAGGACCAGGAACCGCTGGTTTTGATCCGCGAGGCAATTGCCGACGAAGAACTCAAGCTTGCGGAATTCACTGCTGATCAAAGCCGCCTCGGCGAGCACTTCCACGACACCGTCACCCATACCCGGGATGCGGTTCAGGCCGCAGTGTCCCGACGGTCCGGCTGGGGAAAACGCCTTGCGGCGGCGCTGCTCGTGCTCGCCCTGCTGGGGGGAAGTTATCTCTATTTTTCCAACTCCGGGAACAAGAAGATCAGGCTTGCCGACATGCTAGCCGCACATCCCGATGACCGTTCGAAGCCTGCGGATATCGCGGGAGTTCCCGACTCTGCCTTCGACTCTCCCGAAAAAATCGAGCGCGCTGTCGAAGCCTGCATCGCAGCAGTTGAAGCCGAGCCCGATGATCCCCGGCAGCGCTTCCAACTCGGTCGCGTCCTGCTCATGGCGGGTCTCGAAGACGAGTCTTATGAACAACTGAGAATCGCGGCAGAAGGCGGCCATGAAGATGCGGCAGCCTATCTGGCCCGGTTCTCGGATGAGGAAGAGGAGTTTTTCCCAATGCCGACAGGAGCACCGGACAGCCCGGTCGGCAACGATGCACTCCCCGATTTTGCCGGCAACGGCTATAAAAATCCCGCAGTCCTTGCAGCTTTTTACACGGGCGATTTGGAAGCACTGAACCGCGATCGGGTATCCAACGTGATAGTGGTTCGGGACATGGCGGCGATCATTCACCAGAACTGCCCGTTGCTGGAGGATCCCGCTCTGGGCACTCACCTGCTGGCGAGTGTCCAGAGGGACATTCTAGGCGGCGGCTCGATGGAAGAGCAGGGCTTCCGCGCTCTCGGGCAAATGCTCCAGGGAATGGCCGATCCCCAGAGGATGCTCAACGATGCCGCGGAAGGTGAGGTCCAGACCAAAAAGGCCAACCAGGACGCCATCCGGCTGCTAGAGACCCATGGCTGCGATGGCCAGGTAACCCGCAAGGTGTATGCCGGAATGTGCGAGTTTCTTCGGAGCAGCCCGAACTGAATCACGCTGATGAAGACGCCCATTTTCCTACTCTCATTGCTCGTTGGCGTGGCGACCGGCCAAGTCCGGAACAATTTCAACCAGCATGCGCAACCCTACCGCCCACCACCACCGCCGCCGCCGCGCCCCGTCCAACTGACTCCAAAGCCTCGGCCGCAGATCACTCCCAGATTCAACGAAGCCGCGAATCCCAGAGGACCGACCTCCGGAATTAATCCGCCAAGTCTCAAATACAATCCGCCAAAGCCGCCAGTTGGGCGAAATTTCACGGGGTTCGGAGGCGTTCCCAAGTTCGGACCCGGGCCGAAAGTGAATTTGTCGTCAAGCCAGCGGCAACAGATCAAAAGCAAGCTTTCCACGAAGTTCAAGAATGCTGCCAATGGGATCAAGATAACGCCTCCGGGCGGAGTCCAACGTCGTTTCTCCGACCCACCTTTCGATCCCGATAAGCTGACGCCTAAATTCAATCGCGCAGCCTCCAAAGTGTCACTCCCGCCCAGCCGACAAGCTCGCCTCAAATCCCTGCTCACACGAATGCGATTCAACGCGAAGGCTTCCGGTGCAACCGCCAAAGACGCATTCACGATCGCCTCCACCAAAGCGCACCCGCCTTCCAGCGTAAAGGATGAAGGCTACGGCTACAAAGCCCTCTGGAAGGACCATCCCAACGACAGGGTCTTTTTCACGCACTCAGAGGAGCGGATTTCCATCACCAGCATCAAGCGGGAGGGTAATCCCAAAGGGAGTGCCGGTTCCATGATCGCCGAGGCTCTTCGTGCCGCGAACATCACCAAACCGAAGCGTGTGCGCTTCGAATCAATCATGCCTGAACAGCCAACCACCCAACAGCTCAAGCAAGGCATGCCTCCCGAAAAGACGACTCTCGGAAAAACCTTGGAATCCAGCTTGCGCCATCTGGGGGGCAAGCCTGGCAGGTGGAGCACCGGGGAATATCGCGGCAAACTCTGGCTCGAATGTGAGCCGGTATGGAAGTAGCACAAAACCAGTCGCCATCTCTCTCCTCTCGACACTCGGGCCAGCCGCCGATCAATCCCTTTTCCCGCCCTCCGGTTCAGCCCAAAGGCTGTTGTATGAGCATCCCCAAGAAAGCCACTCTTTTGAAGCTTGTAATCAATGACAGTGAGATTGTAGCCACAGTTCCCCATATTTCTTTATGTTCAGGAAATCACTTTTACTCGGCGCTCTGTTAGCCTGCGGTCTTGCCATCACAAGCTGCGAATTCGAAGTTCCGGCAGGGGCGAAGCTTGATGCCGCACTGGACACCCGACTTCTGGGTGCCTGGACTTGCCCTGAGGATGCGGACAATCTGTTGGGAAGCGGAACCAGCAAGTTTCTGGTCAAGCCGGGTAAATCGCCCACGGAGTTGGCCGTGTCTTCGTATGGGATGGGACTTGTCGCATGCCCCTTGGATGTTCCCTATCCAGGGGTTGTGGAGCTTAAACTTGTGAGCACGGAGAAAGACGGGAAGCTTGAGCCTGTGACGCAAGCGGCATACTCCGTGGTCGTCTTTCGTTGGCAAGGTGAAGGTTTTAGCATGAAGCGGTTGAACCGGCCTGACAACGCGGAATACCCGAACTCGGACAAGTTGAGAAGCTATCTCCTGGAAGCGCTTAAAGCCGTGGATTGGTCTGGCGCGAAAAACGAAGCGGATGAGCGGTATTGGACCACCAAGCGGATGGTGAGGGAGAAAATTCCGGGAGTTGTGGCAGCACCGGCCGAGCCGCAATTCAAGGCGGCATTTTCCAAGTTCCGGGAACTTAATTGCACGGCGGGCAAACTCCATGCCGTGGAGATCAACACCGCGGGCACCTTTGAAACCATCGGCGGCGTGCGCTATGCGGGATTCCGGGTAACGGTGGATGGAAGTTCTGGCAAGGATCTGGCCGTCGGAGTTTACCCCATGGCTCCACTGCCCGGCTGGGAAGTGATGACCCATGAGGGCGTTTGCTTGCCTGTGGCGGAAGGAAACCAAGACACGAGGGCCATCAGGATTGATCGCAGGGACTGCCTGTTTCAGTGGCGGGTGATGGGCTATCCCGAGACCGCCTCGAGGACTTTCCTGATATACGCCCCCGTGACAGACGACAAGCCGATCAAAGTGGGTTTGCGGGCGGGGTTCGGCGAGATCATTTCTGCCAACGGCGAACACGGGGAGTCGCTGCAACCCACCCTCGGGATGTCCGGCGAATGGGAAAAGCAACTGGAGTCCGACGGAGCCGAAATCACTCTGCATCTGATTGCAATGAGAGAGCTGGATGATCTCGCGGAGCGTCAGTTGCTCTTGAAAAGGGAGGGAGAGCTCAAAAAGAAAATCGCGGGTGGTGACGTTGGCGCAAACGTGGACCTTGGGAAAAACCACATGGCGGCAGCGCTTATTGAACGCAGGAGCAAGCTGCGGTCAGAACCGGTGATTGAACTTCTTGAAGAGAGTGCTCGGGAGGCCTTCCAAGCCGCGGCGGAAAAAGGAATCGCGGAGGGCGCTTACCAATTGGCGATTCTTTGGGCAATCGGGAGGGGAGGCCCGACGGATATGCCAAAGGCTCGTGAGTTCATGGAAAAGGCAGCAGCGTTGGGACACCCCAAAGCCCAAGAACGGCTCAAGGAGATGGTCGAGGAACAGAAAACGCCTTCAAAAGAACCGACCAGTGTGTTTGGAGCACCTGTATTGGACAAGTTTGAGGCCATTGAAGCAGAAGCCCCTGATCCGTCAGACCTTGGAGCTTACAAAGAGCGTTATGCCGCGCTTGGACTAAAAATCGACGATGCATTGGCAAAAAACGATATCAGGACGTTCACCGATCTATCATGTGAGCGGCTGATGTTGGGTTGGTATTATGGCAAGGCGACCGAGGATCTCGGTAAAATCGCTGATGTCCTGAGAAATAAGCATCGTGAAATGTTGGAGAATGAGAAAACGAGGACTGACTTGAACTGGTGTGTTTCGACCCACCAATATTACCGTGGCTTGGTTTTCTCTATGGCGGGTTGGGTCACTGCTTATGATGAAATCAAAGGTGTGACATTCGGCGTGCTTGCGCCGAAATATCCCAAGTTTCCTGAAATGCAGGTCAAACATCATCAGGGACAGGCCTACGCCATCTCCTCCATGAACGGACTGAAGATGACGGAGAATCGCGGAGGCAAAGCCGTTCCTTACCAAGTGGAGGGGCAGCTGTCTCTCAAACCGGAAGATGAGATTCTGAAAGCCGTGGAGACCGAGCCCAATTCGCCGAGGGTGCGGTCCGTGATGAGTCTGTTCGCCGCTGAGGCGGGTGACGTCGCACAGGCGATTCGGGAAGCCGATACCGCTGTCGCGCTGTGTCCGAAATCCGCCACCTATCTCGCCCGGCGGGCTTATGTGAAATATACGTGCGGTTTGCCATTTGAAGAGTGCAACAAGGATTGGGAGGCCTCGCTTGCCTTGAGGAAAAACAACCCACTTGTCCGTTTTGACCGGGGCATGTGCCTGTTGGCCCGGGAGGACATTGATGGAGCAATGAAGGATTTTGAGGCAGGGCTCGCAGGTTATGACCCAAAAGACAATACTTCGGCGGCGTGCCCGGCGATCGCATGGATATTGAACGCCCGTGGCGAGTTGCGCAAAGCGCAGGGAAATACAAAGGACGCGTTGGAAGACTTCAAACTGGCGGCCGCAGTCGGGCCACGCGGCACATGGACTGAAGCGGTATCATACAAGGCGGGGGTGAGATTGGCTGAGTTGGGTGAATTTGAGGAAGCTGCCCGTTACTTTCAGGGAGCCCGCAGCATGTATTGTACGGATATGCAGGCAGACGAGCGTGCTAAAATCGCGCTTGAATCGGTCGAGCGGAAACAATGGCCGCCGCAGGTTCGGTCCGGGAAGGCGACTCAGGAGGAGATCGCCCTCGGATTCGCGGCAGCGGCTCTGTTTCTAATCTTTGAAGCGGACATGGAGAACGCGGAGGCCATACGGAGTGGAGGCAAGCTGAGCTCAAGCGACATGTCCGCCTTGGCGCAGATCTCCGATGATTCCGAACGCGAGCGCGAGAGACTCAGGCTTGAGCAGAAACGATCAAGGGATTTTCAGCAACACCTCAAACAGCAACAATGGCGAAACTCGATGTCCAATTATCACAGCCGCCCGATGAACCGCCCCGGCATCAGGCGCCGCTGAGAGCGTGTAAATCAGCTGTCTGTAGACAGAAACACGTCTTATTTTATTTTCATGATCGCCATGCTCACCAAATTGATGACAGGTGCGTTTTTTTATACAACGCTGCTCCTGTGGAACATCCATCCCGCTGCGGCAGAGAATGCGGACAAAACCGTCCTATTGCGCCGCGATTGGCCATCGGGCCAAGAATACAAGATCCGCTGCGTCTATGATTCGAACAGTGCCATGGTGGGCAAAGGTGGAGCGAACATAGGTGGCGGGTTGGGGAGCAAGGTCACCAACGAATTCAACCTGGTGGTGTGGCCGGTGCCCGCAGGTGGCAGGATGTTCGGCCTCCAATGGACCGCCATGGCGACGGAAACGCGTTATCCGGGTGGGTCGTCTTCATTCGACAGCCGAAAGCCCGCCCAAACGCAGAGAGCGGATGCCGTCTGGGGCTGGGACATGATCGGGAACGCCTGGAGATATTATGATGAGAACGGCGATTCCACCGGCAAGACTGGCCTGGGTCATGCGCATGGGTTTTGGAAGGCATCTCCTTTTCCGACCTTTTCGCCAAGGTCGAAGGGACCTCTGTTCTACCGGATCTGCGCTCTCGACTCGTTGACGGACAAGCCTGTGCCGATCGGTCACCGCTGGTCCGCCACCGTTCACGGCGACCATCATACGGTGGGTGCGGTGGAAACAGGGGTCGATTTCGTCATGCTGCGAAGCGTGACGGTGGATGGACGGGAGTGTGCGGTGGTGGGTTTCCGCAGCGATTTGAAGAATGCCCGGAAACTTGAACCAGTGGAAGTGCCTGTTCCACCGGATGATGAAGTCATGATCGACGAGGCCAGTATCGAAGGGGAAATCCAGGTGGAGATTTCCAGCGGCCTCATTGTCCGCTCAACGGGCCGCTCGGTGGTGGTGAGCCGTAAGAAGGGGGTGCCGCTCACTTCAAGAACCACCGATGCGATGGAGATGACGCTGTTATCCATCGCACCCATCCATCCGGAAACCCCCTTGCCTCCTCCGCTCCAAAAGCCGGATGCAAACTCCCCTGCTCCCAACGACCCAACGAGAACGATGCCACCGGAGGCGAGAACTGCCAGGCCCGGTGAGGTCGTCCTACGGGTGGAGATCAAACCCAACACGCGCACCCTGCTGACTCACTCGTTGAGCCAGGCGATCCGCTTGGATTTGGCAGGGAAAAGGCAGGATGCGATGCACCTCAAGATGGTGGATGAGATTGAGGACATGGTTCGCTCCGGCGGAAATCCGGGAGAAACCCTGCACGAAAGCCGGTGGCTGGCACGGCGGACCGAGGCACCAGGTGCCGCCGGCTTGTCATACGACTCGCACAAACTTGAGGCTGGCGATGTGAAAGTAGATCCCTCAGCGGTGGAGGATTGGACGAACGTGCGAAAAATGAAGGTGTTCCTGCTGCGCGGGCCCGACGGCAAGCCGCTGCGTTCCTGGGCTGACGGCAAAGAGGCTCAGTCGCCAAAGTCTCCGTTGGCGGCGCGGATGATGGGGAATCACCTCGAGGTAAAGGTTTTCGAGCCGGAATATTTTCCGAAAGAACCCATAGTGCCCGGGGCGTCCTGGCCGCTCAGCATGACAATGGATTCCGTTGATGTCGCGGATGAGGTCGCCGTCACCGGCGAATACACGCTTCAGTCCGTGGAAACGGTGGATGGGCGCAGAATCGCAGTGGTCGGCTTTACCGGCATCATGGCACCTGCGGACTCCGCCGCGCCGCCCAAGCCCGGCAGCGGGGTCATCGAAAACGGCCGGATTGAGGGAACCTATTCGATCGATCTGGACAACCAGCGCTGGGTTCACCGGCGCATTCGCAAGCAACACACCTCGCGAATCCAAGTCCCTGGTGGACGGCAGGGATTCAGACAGGAAATTGACGCGGAAATCGAACAGACCTTTCACTCCGAAGATCCCCTTCCTCCCATGCCATGAAACCGTTCCTTCATTTTCTCCTCGTGGGGTTGATGCAACTGTCCGCGCCAGGCGGCGAATTCAGCGCGATCAAAACCGCAACCGGCATCCGCGTGGCGCACAACGCGCCGGATTCCCATTTCACTATCGAAATTCCGGGCAAACAGATCGAACCCTTGGAGCACCCGAAACATTTCTTCGTGAAGGCCGACGGCATCCCGATCCAGGTGCAGTCCGCTTCCGTCACCGAGATCTACGGCGAGGCATTGAAGGTCTCGCCGAAGGGCTTGATGCTGGCGCACCGGGATTGGGAGACGGCCCATCTCGAAAAGTCGCTGGGAGCAAAACTCCAGCTCGAATGCGCGCTGGTTACCCTGGCCGATGGCAGCGACGGCCTGTTCTGGGACTATGCGATGCCGAAGGGAATGGATGCGGAGGTGGCACGGCAGATCTATCTGACCCGGTCGGTTGGGGATCGTGTGCTCGTCCTCAACGCCGCAGTCATCAAAGGGGCGAAACCGGATGTCATCCGCAAAACCCTGCTCACCGCCGCTAACAGTTTCAATGCGCAGGAAGGAGCGGTTGATTTGGCAAAACTCAAGCCATCCAACGACGACCGCTCTTCCTCGCCGGTGGATTCGGGGAAAGCGAAGGATTTCGTGTTCCTTTTGAACAAGCGGGCTGGCGGCATCCGGATTGAGGGAAATGCGGACGCTCCGCGGATGGTGTTCTTCGACGATGCCGGTGACGGAGTCGAGACCATGTGGGAAACCGGCTTGGCCCGGCAGGCCGATGGTTCCTGGCTGACGGAACGAGGCTTGTCCGTGCGGGTGGAAAAATTGGCCCGTCCGGTCGAGTTCGGCGGCAAGTCAATGGGTTGGAAGCTGAAGATTTCCGGCAAGGATCCCGCTTACCGCGAACTGAAGAAAGCCATGCCGCTGGTGGACTTCGGCGACGCGGAAAACACCGAGTTTTTCGGCAATCAGGAATCCGCCGCAGGGAAGCCCATGGTGGCGGAGGATCAAGCCGTCCATACTCCGCCGCCCGGATCGCAGGAGCACAATACAATCGTCGATCTGTTCCTCCGCGACTGGTATCGCGACGCGAAGAAAGCCCGGGGAAATCCGGACAAGATAGTCTTCGTTGTCCACCATCTGAAAGTGAAGGACGGTTGGGCCTGTGTGAATGCCACGCCCACGCAGAAAGGCAGGAAGGTGGATCCGCCCCGCTGGGCCATCTTTCGCAAGACCGGAGACAGCTGGGTGGACGTTCACTATTACGAAAAACTCGGTCCCTACGCCAGCGAGGCGGAAGCGGAGGATGCTCTTGGCATGACTCCGGCGACCGTGAAGCGGTTGCCTTCAAAACTCCCCGGATGCCCAAAGGAAATTTTACCCTGAATCAATCCAATTCTCCCCATGAAACGAAAATCACGACTCGTCATCTTCGCGCTGAGCCTATTCTTTCAGCTAACGGCCTCGCAGCCATCCCCCGCCGGCACGCTTTATCCCATCGCCATCAGCGGCAAGCCCGCCCCGGATGGGAACGGAGTGTTCGCGACTTTCAGGGCACCGGTGTTGAACAACCGGGGGGTGGTGTGTTTCCACTCATCCCTCGAGGACTACACGGGAAGCTCCGCTTACCATGGGATCTACTGCGGGGTTCCCGGCCAGGTGGCACGGGTGGCGCGGGGCGGGCAATCGCCGGGGGTGCTGGGCGGCGGCCAGTTTCAGGATTCGAATTTCCAGAGTGGTTCGATCAACGATGCCGGACAGGTGGCGTTCAAGCTCGGCGTGTCCGCCAACATGGGGCTCACCTCATCGGCGGTGTTCCGCAAGGGGGCGACCCGGGACGGGTTCTCCATGCTGGCGAGGACCGCGGACGCGGCACCCGGAGAAGGGGTGTTTTCGTCCCTGAACCAGCCGGATTGGCGACCGGTTCTCGGACCCGGCGGGCATGTCGCGTTTTATGCCAACCTGGCAGGAACGAATGGCGGAACTGCGGATGACTCGGGGATTTTCCGCAGCAATGCGTCTGGCGACGTGGTGGCGAGAATCGTGCAGGAAGGCGATATCCTTCCAGGAGTGCCGCAGACGCTGAGGGGCTTTTCACGTGTCAACCCTGTGGACGCATCCGGGCGGTTGGCGTTCCTATCGCTCTTGGACGGAAGCCAGTATGAGGCTGCCTGTGTGGGGAGTGCGACGACTCTGGAAATCGTGGCGCGCAAGGGGGATGTGGTGCCCGGTTTGGGAACCATTTCCCACATCGTGAGCGACGGGTTGATGATCGGCGGCTTCGGCGAAGTGGCCTTCGCGGCGAGCACGGATGCAGGATCGGGTGCGGAGGGAATCGTGCGCGGAAGCGGGCCGGGAACCTTTGTGACTGTGGCGGCGATCGGCCAGTCCATCCCGGGAACCGGCAGGAAATTCTACAGTTCGTTCTCAAGCAACGTTTATCTGAACCGCATCGGGCAGGTGGCTTTCGAGTGTGCGACCACCACCGAGGCCGGCGGGGATTTGCGGATCGGGCTGTTCCGTGATCATACCTTGATCGCCCAAGAAGGGCAGAATGTCCCCGGAGAGGCGGAAACCATTTCGGGTTTCGGAGGCGAGGGATTCGCGCTCAATGATTTCACTGATATGGCATTCCTCTCGCGGCTGAATGGTGGCGGGAAGTGCCTGTTCGTGCATGACGTGGGTGGATTGCAAAAGGTGGCGAAGACCGGTGATGCGTTTCTTGGAAGCACGATCACCGACCTCGATTTCGCGGGAAGGACGGCTTCCGAGTTTCTGCCCCTGGGAATGCACGGATTCAACGATCAGAGGGAAGTCGCCTTCCGCTTCACGCTGGCGGACGAGCGGCAGGGCATCGCGCTGTGGTCGTCTTTGCCAAAGCAAACAGGCGGTGCCGGTATCGTGGAAAAGCTGATTGATGGATTCCGCGTGCGGATTCCGGGGATTCCCGGCTGGGATTACGTGATGGAGCGCGACGCGGATCTGGTGCCGCCCTGGGAGGACCTGCCGGAGCCGATCCGGGCGGGGCCGGATGGTTGGGTGACCTTCGACGATCTCGGCCCCGGCCTCCCGCCGCGGCGCTTCTATCGCTGCAGGGAGGCGAACTGAAAACCATCACACACGAACGATATGAACCAAAAGGATTGGGACGACTTCAACCTCAAGCGGCACGGCACCGTGTTCGGGGAAATCGCAATGCGGGAAGACGAGCAACGAAGGAGAGAACTCCGTGAGCTCGGGAAACCGTTTGTTCATCGATCCACGACATCCAGTGGGTCTCCAGAAAGCGCGCTCGGGTTCATCGCGGCATGGGTTCCGGTCGTGATT
>JBGSUP010000285.1:0-2174 GCA_041753485.1 Akkermansiaceae bacterium | reverse complement strand
GGGCTTTGGGCCTGCGCAGCCTGCTCACCCTTGCGGCGGCCGCCTGCGTGATTCTGCTTTTGCCCGCAGGCTGGAAGGGCACGCGGGTGACCCGCATCCTGTGGCCCACATATTTCAGCAAGCAGGCGGAAACCTCTGCGGAATCGCGCCTCGACGCCCTGAGCGAGGCGATCCAGATCTGGCCGCAGTCCGAATTCCATCAGGACCGCGCCGCGATCTTCCAGGAACTGGCGATCAGCCAGGCGGGCGGCCCCGGTTTCCGGGAGCCTGCCGAACTTGCGATCGGGGATTACGCGGAGGCCTCGCGGCTGCATCCGCGTGAACCGGCTTTCCCGATCAACCGGGCGAATCTTCTGAGTCAGTTGCAACGGGATGCCGAGGCCGAGCAGGCTTATGCAAGAGGCATCCGCCTGCAGGGAGGAATGGAGCCGGGATTCCGCGGCCATTTTTCGCTGGCCATCCATCATTTGCGCAAGGGATTGCGTTCGGTTGATGCCGGAAATCCCGATGCGGCGCTTGCCTCTCTGGAGCAGGCCGCCGGGGAGATCGAAACCGCGGCGAAGGAGATGCACTGGGTGAATGCCGAAATGCAAGAAATGCGGGTAGTCATCCACGAACGTCTCGGCATCGCCCGCGAGGCGGCTGGCGATCGTGAGGGAGCGCTGGAGTCCTACAACTTCGCGGCCACGCTCCGTGGTGGTGCCCGCGCCCATTACCGTGCCGGCGTGCTGATCGGAAAAATGGCGGTTGAGGCCTGGTCAAGGCGCCGGGCCTCCGATGCCATGGCACGGTTCATCGAGGCGCGGAAACGCATTGGACAGGCGGCCAACCAACTTCCCGAAGGAGTCTCCCCAAGCCAGCGGCTGGAATACCTCGCCTATCTCGACCGCAACATCGCATTCCTCAAGGGTGCCAAGGTGGAGCCCACGAAGTGATCCTGCCGGCCCCGAAGCGCCGCGGGGATCAATCCCCGCTCTTGAGCACCTTGATGAAGGCGTCCTGCGGGATGTTGACCTTGCCGAACATCTTCATCTTCTTTTTCCCCTCCTTCTGCTTCTCCAACAGCTTGCGCTTGCGGGTGATGTCGCCGCCGTAGCACTTGGCGGTGACATTCTTGCGCATGGCGGAGATCGATTCGCGGGCGACGATCTTGCCGCCGACTGCGGCCTGGATGGCGACGACGAAGAGATGGGACGGGATGACTTCCTTGAGCTTTCCGGCGAGCACGCGGCCGTAGGACTCCGCCTTGTCGCGATGGACGATGGTGGAGAAAGCCTCCACCGGATCCCCGGCGATGAGCATGTCCATCTTGACCATCTTCGCGGCGCGGTAGCCAGAGTGTTCGTAGTCCATCGAGCCGTAACCGCGGGTCATCGACTTGAGCTTGTCGTTGAAATCGACGAGGATTTCGGAAAGCGGCAGCACGCAGGAAAGCATGACGCGGGTCTCATCGATGGTTTCGGTGTTGGTGACTTCGCCGCGTTTTTCGAGCACGAGCTGCATCATGTCGCCGATGTATTCGCCGGGGACCATGATATAGACATTCACGATCGGCTCGCGGATTTCCTGGATGCCCTGCGGATCGGGGAAGAGCGTCGGATTGTCGATGATGCGCTCGGTACCGTCGGTCATGGTGACCTGATAGATGACGGACGGATAAGTGGTGATGACATCCATGTCGAATTCCCGGCGGAGGCGTTCCTGGATGATTTCCATGTGCAGCAGGCCGAGGAATCCGCAGCGGAAGCCGAAGCCCAGCGCGGTGGAGCTTTCCTGCTGATAGGTGAAGGCGGGATCGTTGATCTGGAGCTTGCCCATCGCCGTTTTCAACGCCTCGTAATCGGACGAATCCACCGGATAGATGCCGGAGAAAACCATCGGCTGGATTTCCTTGTAGCCGGGCAGCGGCGCGGCACAAGGGTGGGTGGAGTCGGTCATCGTGTCACCGATCCTCACTTCGGTGGCGGATTTCATGTTGGCGATGACATAGCCGACATCGCCGGCGACGAGTTTCGCGCGGGCGTTCATCTTGGGAGTGAAGACGCCGACTTCCTTGACTTCATAGACCTTGTCGGTGGCGAAGAGTTTCACCCGCTGGCCGCGTTTCACGCTGCCGGAAAAGACGCGGACGTAGGAGACCACGCCGCGGTAGGTGTCGTAGAGCGAATCGAAGA
>JBGSUP010000284.1:0-2688 GCA_041753485.1 Akkermansiaceae bacterium | reverse complement strand
CATGCCTTGCAGATCGACGAAGGCGCCGAAGTCGGTGATGTTCTTGATCGCGCCGGTGACCTTGTCGCCGATCTTGACGGTGGTGAGGAACTGCTGGCGTTGCTCGGAGCGCTCGGCTTCGATGACTTCGCGGCGGGAAAGGACGATGTTCTTGCGCTCGTCGTTGACCTTGACGATTTTGAATTCGTACACGTTGCCGACGTATTCGTTAAGATCCTTCGGTGGGATGATGTCCACTTGCGAGCCGGGAAGGAAGGCTTCGACGCCGACGTTGACGGTGAGACCACCTTTGACGACCGACTTGACTTTGCCGCGGACGAGTCCGCCGTCCTGGA
This sequence comes from Akkermansiaceae bacterium, assembly GCA_041753485.1. GTDB lineage: Bacteria > Verrucomicrobiota > Verrucomicrobiia > Verrucomicrobiales > Akkermansiaceae > Luteolibacter. The sequence goes on along the minus strand of JBGSUP010000284.1, from coordinate 2,353 downwards.
AGACTTTGACGATCTTTTCCCAGTTTTGTTTGTGGGCGGCTTTTTCCTTCGAGAGGACGACCATGCCCTCGTCGTTTTCGAGTTTTTCGAGCAGGACTTCGATTTCGTCGCCGATTTCGATTTCCTCGTCTTCAAACTCATTGGAAGGAATGGCTCCTTCGGATTTGTAGCCGATATCGACGAGAACGACTTGGGGGCGGATTTCGAGGATGGTGCCCTTGACGATCGATCCTTCGCGGAATTCGCGAAACTTGGAGTCGATGAGGTCGTTCAGTTCCTGGTTGGTGGGTTCCGCGCATGCGTAAGCCATGGTATTGTGTGGTTTGGGGTTAGGTTAGGGGTTCGTTTTCCTTCCGACAGTGCCCCGGATAAGGAATTCCCACAGGCACCGGGGCGCCGACCGCCTGTGGGAGAAAGAAAAACGGAGACCGAGTCTAGGCAGCGGAAGGGCCGTGGCAAGGCCAAAGGCAGGGAATTTTCAAACAATGGCGGGAAGCATGCCGCGCCCAGCCCTGGTGATTTTCCGTGCCATGATCCCGGCGAGCTGTTTGACTGCGCCCGTCATGGTCAACTCCGTTTCACGCCGGCCATTCCTCAAAACCGCGGTGGGGGCGACCTTGGCGAGCGGCCTTGCACGCGCCGCGGAACCGGAAAGCCGGAAACTTGGCTGGGCGCTTGTCGGCTTGGGCAGCCTGAGCACCCATCAGATCGCTCCCGCCTTGTTGAAGACAAAACACGCGCGCCTTGCCGCGGTGGTCACCGGCACGCCGGAAAAGGGCGTGGCCTGGTGCGGGAAATACGGACTCGCCGCGGAACAGGTCTATGATTACCGGAATTTCGACAAGATCGCGGATGATCCCGCGGTGGATGTCGTTTGTGTCGTGCTGCCGAATTCCATGCACCACGAGTTCACGATCCGCGCGGCCAAGGCGGGCAAGCACGTCTATTGCGAGAAACCGATGGCCGTTTCCGCCGCGGAGTGCCGCGAAATGATCGCGGCCTGTGAGGCGGCGAAGGTCAAACTCGGGGTCGGCTACCGCTGCCAGTTCGAGCCGCATCACATGGAGGCGATGCGTTTCTCCCGCGAGAGGGTTTTCGGCGAGTTGCGCCATATCGATGCCGGTTTCGGCTTCAAGTCCGGTGATCCGAAACAATGGCGCTTGCGAGCCGCGCTCGCCGGTGGCGGCGCCCTGATGGATGTGGGCATCTATGCGTTGCAAGCCTGCCGTTACCTGACCGGCGGGGAGCCGATGGAAATCACCGCTTTGGAAACCAAAACTGACAGGGTGAAGTTCGCCGAAGTGGATGAAACCATTCAGTGGGCCATGAAATTCCCCTCGGGAAAAACCGCGAACTGCCTCACGACCTATTCGTTCCATGGCTGCAATCATTTCACTGCCTATTGCCAGGATGGCCGCTTCGGTCTCAACCAAGCCTACGGCTTTGGCGACCAGAGCGGCTGGACCTCGGACGCCAAGATTTCGCTCAAATTCGCCCACACCGACCAATTCGCCGCACAAATGGACATCTTCTCCCAAGCCATCATCCGGCGGCGGGATTTCGAACCCTCCGGCTACGAGGGCTTGAGGGACCTGCTCGCGATCGAGGCGATTTACCGCTCGATCCAATCCGGCCGTGCGGAAAAGGTCGCGGCGGTGTGAAAATCCGCGCTTCTCACCCGGGTGCGGCTGGGTTCCAATTCCGCCCCCGCCCGATGTCCGAGAACTTCTACCAACAAACCACCGCCGCGCCGGCCACGGCCTTCGATGTTTCGCTGCGCCCGCCGGCGTTTTCGGAATTCATCGGCCAGGAAAAGGTCAAGGACCGCCTGCTGCTCATGCTGGAGGCGGCCAAACAACGCAGCGACGTGCTCGACCACGTGCTGCTCTCCGGTCCGCCGGGACTCGGCAAAACCACGCTGGCCAACCTGATTTCCAAGGCCGCCGGCACCCAGCTCCACACGACCTCCGGCCCGCAGATCGAAAAAGCGGGCGACCTCGCCGGCATCCTCACCAACATCCAGAAGGGCGATATCCTGTTCATCGATGAAATCCACCGCCTGCACCCGGCGATCGAGGAATACCTCTATCCGGCGATGGAGGACTACCGGCTGGACATCATCATCGACTCCGGACCCTCTGCCCGTTCGATCCAGATCAATCTGCCGCGCTTCACCCTCGTCGGAGCCACCACCCGCTCCGGCATGCTCACCGCGCCGCTGCGCTCGCGCTTCGGCCTGGTCAATCGCCTCGATTATTACACGCATGAGGAACTCGCGCTCATCATCGAGCGCTCGGCGGGCTTGCTCGATGTGCCGACCGACCGCGCGGGCGCGCTTGAGATCGCCTCGCGC
>JBGSUP010000283.1:0-2176 GCA_041753485.1 Akkermansiaceae bacterium | reverse complement strand
GCGCTGATGGCGAAGAGTCCCTCACGGCCGGGGCCGGTCCACGAGAAGACGGAAATTTCGAGCGCGAGCCCGCGCTCTTCGCGCAGCGTGCGGTGGAGCCGTGAGGAACGGCCGCGGCCGAGCATGGCGGCGAGCACATCGAAAGCAGGTGCATCCGGGTGATCGAGAGCAGGGGATTTCCAGGCGAGTGAAATCCGGCTGGCGGGACTCGCGAAGGTTTCGCGGGCACTGCGCGGGCCGAGTTGCGGCGGGTCGATGGCGACGACGGGTTCGCGGCCGCAGCCGTGTTGGCATTCGGCGGTGAGTGAGGCGACGAGTCTGCTGACTTCGTCCGGATCGAAGTCACCGGAAATCACGACGAAACTGCGATCGGTGGTGTAGCGCACGCGGTGGTAGCCGGTGAGGTCGTCGTATTGGATGGCGTCGAAGCGGTGGCGGTGGCCGATGACCGGATGGCGGCGTGGATCGAGTTGGAAGGTGGTGGAGAAGAGCAGGCGGGTGGCGGCATGGTCCGGATCGTCGAGGCCCATGTCGATCTCGCGGCGGATGATTTCCTTTTCCTTCTCGAATTCAGACTCGGGGATGACCGGGAAGAAGACCAGGCCGGTGAGACATTTCAGGAAAACCGGCAGCGAGTCGGCCGGGCCGTCGATGTAATAGACGGTGCGGTCGAAGCTGGTGTAGGCGTTCCAATGGCCGCCAGCGGCCTGCACGGTATCGGCGAGTTCGTCCGCATCGTAATCGCGGGTGCCTTTGAAGACCATGTGTTCGAGGAAATGCGAGATGCCGGAGCCGAGATGGCGGTCCTCATGCATGGAGCCGGTCTCCACCCAGACCTGGGCGGAAACCACGGGCGCGGTGGGATCGGGGTCGAGAATCAGAGTGAGGCCGTTGGGCAGGGTCTCGACGGTGGAGGTGGTGGCGGGGTATTCCATGAAATTTCCGGCTTGGAGCCGGGCTGTCCATGCAGTAGGAATTGTCATCATGCAACGATGGATCGTGGCGGGTGTGGTGGCGGTGCTGCTAATGGCCGGTGGTGGATTGTTTGCCTATCGCGCCTACAAGCAGAGTCGGCCGGCACCGGTGTGGGTCCCGCTGCCGATCAATCCGGAGCTGCCGATGGCCAAGCGCGATGAAATCATCAACAACTTGAAGGAGAAACTCGGCGAGCGGCAACTTCTGATCAAGGTCAGCAAGGATGTGGGTCTTGCCGGCAAGTGGGGTCTGGCATCCGACGAGGCGGGTGCGGTGGAAATCGGCGGGCGGCTTTTCGTGAGAGCGGGCGAGGCGGACACGCCGATGGGCAAGGTGCCCGCGATCCACATTGGTGTGAATGGGAAACGCAAGGAGCGCGAGGTTTCCGGCGAGATCGCGATGCGGCTGATGGAGGATGTCTGGCCGATCCTGGGCTTGAAACCGCCGCCGAAAGCCGGACCGTAGGGAGGAAATCGCCATGAACTCGAAACAAGAAGGCATCCTCAGCAGTTTGGCTGCGGTTTTGGTGCTTTTCACGGCCATGCTCGACCCGTGGGTTTCGATTGGTTTGGCCGTGGTTTTCCTGCTCGGCATGGGGGTTTGGCATTTCGTAAAAAAACATTGATTCATGGACAGGAGATGGCCGCGTTGTCTGATCACGATGCGTCGTAAACGGTTGTCGGCCGGTGCGGGTGCAATTGCTGGTTGGCTGGGCCGCCGGGTGCGATGCTCACATCGCGATGCCAAACAGCCGTCGAAGCTGCGTTTCACCCATGTTCCAGCCATCGGTTCCGAATTTCCAGTGGCGCGGGATTTCCCAGAGTTGCAGGTGCCCGGCGACGGCGGATTTCAGCAATGCGGGCGTCACACCGGCGTGAACTTCCACCAAGGCGGCGATTTCCTCGAAGCGTTCCGGATCGCTGCTGGGAATGCCGAGCACTTTTGCCCGGCACACCAGACCGGTAGCCAGGATCGCCGCCTCCACCCTCGCAGGACTGATCTTGCGACCGGCCACGTTGATCGCGCCGCCGGTGGTTCCGGTGAGATGCATAATTCCGTCGGCATCGGTGAAACCGAGATCGCGGGTGAGATAAACCCCGTTTTCTAACAAATCATCGCCGCGCGGCGCATCGTAGCAGGTGGCCACCGCATCGCTGGTGACTTGGAGGCGGCCGTCGCGACCGATCCCGACGGACACGCC
>JBGSUP010000282.1:0-2920 GCA_041753485.1 Akkermansiaceae bacterium | reverse complement strand
AACGCTTTACCAAATGGTTCAACCGCATGCATTCGCGCTCCGGCACGCTGTGGGAAGAGCGGTTCAAGAGCGTGATTGTGGAAAGTGGCGTGGCGGCGCGGACGATCGCGGCCTACATCGATCTCAATCCGGTGCGCGCGGCCATGGTGAAGGATCCGGCGGACTACCGCTGGAGCAGTTATGGCGAAGCCGTGGGTGGCGGAGCGAAGGGGAACGGCAAGAAGGCGCGCGAAGGCCTGGTGCGGGCGTATTTCTGCGATCAGGGAGTGGGGTTCACTTCTGAAAAATGGGTGGAAGTTTCGCGATTCTACCGGTATTCGATGGGACTAGCCTTGGGCCGGAAAGCGGGACATGCCGATGTTAAGGAGCAAGAAAAAGGTCTTGGCCAGATGACCATGAACACAGCGGAGATGTTGGAGCGCAAGGACAACGGCACCGCCTTGAAGGATCTGGGTATGGCGAAGATGCCGCATTGCCGGGTGCGATATTTCACCGACGGCGCGGTGATCGGCAGCAAGGAGTTTGTGAACGAAGCGTTTGCCAGCGCACGGGAGCGATTCGGGGCGAAGCGCAAGGATGGTGCACGGGCGATGAGAGGCAGCGGCAGCGGCGCCAAGGGACTGCTGTGGAGCGTGAGGGATCTTCGGGTCAGGGTGTGACGGGCACGCTGTTGAGATGATGAGCAGCTATGTCTTCTGCCTGATGTTGCGGTGAATCGAGCCATTTCACCGAGGTGCTCGTCGGTCTGACACAGGCCAAAGCATTCGCCCGGCAACGCTCAGGTTAGACGCTCGATTTTGGAACAAGGCGGCTTGCGCCGCAAGCGGTGGGTCGCTAGTTTCCGCCATGCCCGCCGTGACAAGCACCCGATTTTTTGAAACCGGCAGCCCTGAGGACCCCTTGCGGCTGCGTGACGGCGGCCTGTTGCCGGGCGTGCGGATCGCCTATGAGACCTGGGGGACCCTGAACACGGGGAAATCCAACGCGATCCTCTTGTTTCACGCGCTTTCCGGGTCCCACCATGCCGCCGGCTTCAATCCCGCCATTGCGGGCGTGGGCACCCTGTGGCAGGAGGAACTCCACGCCGGTTGGTGGGAGGAGATGATCGGCCCCGGCAAGGCGCTCGACACCGACAAGTATTGCATCATCTGTGCGAACTATCTCGGCGGATGTTATGGCAGCACCGGGCCGGCCTCGGTGAACCCGGAAACCGGCGAACCATGGGGCTCGTCGTTTCCTGCGGTGACCGCCGCCGACCAGGTGGAGGTTTTCGCCCGGCTGCTGGACCAAATGGGAATCGCCGCACTCCACGCGGTGATCGGCCCGTCGGTGGGTGGCCTGATCGCAGCCACCTTCGCCACCCGTTTTCCCGCCCGCGTCCGCCATGTGATCGCCATCGCCTCGGGTTTCAAAACCACGGTGCTCAACCGGCTGATCCTGTTTGAACAGATTCTCGCGATTGAGAACGACCCGTATTTCAACGGCGGCGATTATTACGACAACGAGCCGCCGCTTTATGGCCTGGCACTCGCCCGCATGATCTCCCACAAGACTTTCGTGCATCTCGACTCCTTCGAGCGCCGTGCCCGGCAGGAAGTTGTCCAGCCTGACGACGTGCTCGCCTGGTACCGGGTGCGCGACCAGTTCCAAAGCTACATGCTTCACCAAGGCAAGAAATTCGTGAAACGCTTCGATGCAAACACCTATCTACGCATCATCGACCTCTGGTCGCGCTATGATGCCACCCATGAAGGCGACGCCGAATCGCCGGTGGATCTCTACGAGCGCGCGCGCCTCGCCGGCCAGCGCTGGCTGGTGTTCTCGATCGACTCGGACTTCTGCTTTTATCCGGAGGAACAGGCGGAGCTGGTCAAACATCTCGAATCCGCGCAAGTCGATGTCATGCACATCACCGTGCACTCCGATAAGGGACACGATTCATTTCTGTTGGAACCGGATCTCTATACCCCGCATATCAGCTGGGTCCTTGGGAAGTGATGAGGGCAACAGTGTTTTCCCAAATGCCGGGTCCGCATGCCACGAGGCGCGTTCCGGATGAGGCATGCCGCTTCAGCGGAACTTCACCCCGAGCTTCTGCGTCAGCGTTTCCAGCACCTTCTGATGTGCGGCGTCCACTTCCTCGGCTTTGAGGGTGCGGTCGGCGGCGCGGTATTGGAAGCGGTAGGCGACGGACTTGCGGTCGGTGGGGAGTTTCTGGCCAGTGGGATCGGTGAAGACATCGAAGCACTCGAAGGCGATGAGCAGGGGCTCGTTGCACTTGGCGAGCAAGGTTTCGATTTCCGAGTTCGGCAATGCGGCGGGGAGTTCCATGGCGGCATCGCGGGAGGAGCCGGGGAATTGGGGGAGGTCCTCGACGTGGTCGATGCCACTGAGGAGCTTGCGGAGTTTGGTTAGATCGATCTCAGCGACGAAGACGGGCGAGGTGAAATCAAGTTCGCGTTCGCGAGCGGGTTTGAGGCGGGCGAAAACGCCGAGGTTCTGGTCGTCGGCCTTAATGTCGCAGCCGAGGGCGAAGCCGTCGCGCTCGCGGGGCGAGAAGCGGATGGATTTGTTAGGGATGAGGGCGTTGATCAGGCCTTTAAGGTCGTAAAGATCGGCAGGGCGGTCGGCTTGGTTCCAGCCCGTGGGATGGGTGCCACCGGAGAGAAGGATCGCCAACGTTTCGCTTTCCTGATCCCTGGCCTTGCCGCCGCCGGCATTGCGAAAGGCCCGGCCCATTTCGAAGAAGCGCAGGGATTTCGCCTGTTGGCGGACGTTTCGCGCGGCGGAGGCGACGAGTCCGGGCACGAGGCTCGGGCGCATGACGGCGTGGTCCTCGCTGAGCGGGAGTTTCACCCGGATGACGTCGCCATCCTGGAGCGGGCGCAGCGGCAACGCGTCGGTTAGCTGGTGGTCGGCA
>JBGSUP010000281.1:0-1733 GCA_041753485.1 Akkermansiaceae bacterium | reverse complement strand
AGCCGGACCGCGCCGAGAGCAGGCTCTCCGCCTGATCACTTGTCCCTTGCCATGTGGTCGAGCAGGCGCTGGTTGAACTCGTCGGCCATGTTGTAGCCGAGCCGACGGAGTTGCTGGTCAAGCGCGGCGATGGTGACCATCCGCGCGCTGTCACGCCCGGGAGCCACCGGGATCTCGACATGGGACACGTGCTGACCGAGGATTTCGTAGGTTTTCTGCTGCATGCCGAGACGATCGACCTCGTTGAGATCGACATGCGGCCGCAGGGTGACCACCAGATCGAGCTGCTTTTCGGGCCGGATCGAGGCCAAGCCATAAAGGTTGGCCACGTTGACGATGCCGATGCCGCGGATTTCAAGGTATCCCCGGGACAAATCCGGCGCACTCACGACCAGCTCGCCGCCCACATACTTGATGCGCACCATGTCGTCGGCCACCAGCGCCGCCCCGCGCTCTAACAAACCAATGGCGGTTTCCGATTTGCCTGAACCGCTCTTGCCCATGATTAGCACCCCGACGCCGCGCATGTCCACCATGCAGCCGTGCAGCGTGACGCTGGGCGCGAAGTCATGCTCAAGCCGGATGGTCGCGGTGTTGAGGAAATTCATCGTCACCTCGGAGGTGCCGAAGACCGGGATGCCCTTCGCATTGGCCACGGCCATCAGGCTGCCGTCCAGAGTCGCGCCGCGGGCCACTACCACGCACGGGATTTCGCGCTCGCACATTCTGCGGAAGCGGTCCACGCGCATGGCGTCAGGCAGTTTGCGCAGGTACGAAAGCTCGGAAAAGCCAAGGACCTGCACGCGTTTCCGGGCAAAATATGAGAAAAAGCCGGCCAGCGCCAGGCCCGGGCGGTTCATCGCGGACTCGCTGATCGGGCGCTCAAAGCCGACCTGCTCACCCAGCAAGACCAACCCGAGCGCCTTGGCGTGGGAGTCGAAGAATTTCCCGACGGTGATCGAGGCGACGGTTTTGGCGCGGGGTGGCATGGAGCGGATGCAAGCAGATGGTGCCCGCGACGGCACGCGAAATCCATCGTCGCGCCACATGCGCATCTCCGCCGCTTGATTTTCCAGATTGCACGGCCCGGGCCGCGCCATTATCCCCGGGCATGGATTTTGAAACGCTGAGCCGCTGGGCGGATGAGGAACTCAAGGGGCTGATCAAGGTGCTGCCGGATGATGTGCGCGCCGCCGCCAACCAGGTGCCGGTTTCGATGGAACAAAAACCCGGCCACGGACCATTCGACAACGAATTGGCAGGCGACGAGCTCGGGCTCTTCGAGGGGCCCACCGCGATGGAGGAGGCCGATCCCGCGGAGCTCCCGCGGATCCGGCTGTTCCTCACCAACCTCTGGGAATGGACCGACCGGGACGAGCAGGACTTCCGCGATGAAGTCGGCACCACCTTTCTTCACGAGCTGGGCCACTATCTCGGCTGGGACGAGGATGAGGTCGGTGAACGCGGGCTTGAATGAGTCACCGCGACTTTCGCAACTTCCCCATCCGGCCGTGGTTTCACCCCCATGCTCCCGAAAGCAAGCGACTCATGGACGGAATTCGAAGCCGCGCACCTTCTCAACCGCGCCGGCTTCGGTGGCTGTCCCGCTGAAATCCGGGCGTTTCACGCGCTCGGCCGGGTCAAAGCCGTCGATTCGCTGATCTCGCCAGACGAAGGCGCAGGCGCGTTTCCCCTGCCCGAGTGGGCCAGCGAGGAGCGGATGCTGGCCGACA
>JBGSUP010000280.1:0-7960 GCA_041753485.1 Akkermansiaceae bacterium | reverse complement strand
AACGCTTTACCAAATGGTTCAACCGCATGCATTCGCGCTCCGGCACGCTGTGGGAAGAGCGGTTCAAGAGCGTGATTGTGGAAAGTGGCGTGGCGGCGCGGACGATCGCGGCCTACATCGATCTCAATCCGGTGCGCGCGGGCATGGTGAAGGATCCGGCGGATTATCGGTGGAGCAGTTATGGCGAAGCCGTGGGTGGCGGAGCGAAGGGGAACGTCAAGAAGGCGCGCGAAGGCCTGGTGCGGGCGTATTTCTGCGATCAGGGAGTGGGGTTTGAGGCCGAAAAATGGCGTGAGGTTTCGCGCTTGTATCGGCGGACGATGGGCTTGGCGCTGGGCCGCAAGAGTGGTAGGGCGGATGTGGGACCACGCCCAGCGGTGAAGGCAAACACGGAGGAAATGTTGGCTTCCAAGGAGAACGAGACGGTCCTACCTGATCTCGGCATGGCAGCGATGCTGCGCCACCGGGTGCGGTATTTCACCGACGGCGCGGTGATCGGCGGCAAGGAGTTTGTGAACGAGGCCTTTGCCAGCGCGCGCGAGCGATTTGGGGAAAGACGCAAGGACGGGGCGAGGAGGCTGCGTGGTGATGCTTCGGTCGCTGCGGCGGGCCTCCTCTGGAGCGTGAGGGATTTGAGGAAGGAAATCGGTTAGGGCTTGCACCGGAAATTCCGGGCCTTTTCTCCTGCGGTTGCCATGAAAAAGGGCCGGACGGGGAAATCCCGCCCGGCCCCGCTGGCGGGTTGCCGGAAATCAGAGGTCGCCTTCCTTGATGTCGATGGCGGCGTAATCGCCGTCCTTGCGGCGGTAGATGATGCTCAGGCAGCCGCGGCGCGCGCTCTTGTAAAGCACGAAGGGGCGGTCCGAGAGTTCAAGCTGCATGATGGCGTCTTCCTTATACATCGTGCGGATGGCATAGCTGTCCGGATGGATGATATAGGGAACGGGATCCTGCTCCGACTCCGCCGGGTGATCGATGGCCTCCTCCCTGAAGAAGCGCTCATCGAGGTGGCGGATGGATTCATTGCGATGCGGCCGGTTTTTCTTGAGCAGGCGGGTTTTGTGTTTGCGCATGCGGCGGGCGATTTTCTCGATCGTCTCGTCAAGCGCGACATACATGTCCTTGCCTTCGGTATGGGCCTCAATGGTGATGTGATTAGCGCAGAAAAGGATGATTTCGGCGACGTGCCGGTTTTTCTGAACATCGAGAATGGCCTTTGCTTCGATGATCCGCGGATAGTCGAGATGCAGACTCTCGATTTTGCGGTGGGCGTGCTCGCGGAGGGCATCGGTGACTTGTTCGTGCCTCACGGTAACGGTGATCGGCAGGTTGACGTTGGCGGTTTGCATGATTTTGTCGTTTGGTTTGGGTGAGTGGACGGCAGTTTCACCTGCCCTATCCGTCAAACAGTCTGAACCAGATCCCGGTGGAATGCCATGCTGTTCTTTTAAAAAATTTCCGCATGATTTGCGCAAGCCGGTGGCCGCGCATGATTCCACCCCGCAGCGGGCCGCGGCGGTCACTCGGGTGCCGTGAGCTCTTCGAAGCTAGGGATTCCCGCAGCGGGAGCCGGTTTGACCGGGAGCTCGGTGGCATCGAAAATTTCGAGGAAATTGTCCGTCGGCGCGGCGGCGGTGCCGGAGATTTTGAGGGAGATCCAACAGTAGCCGTCCCTGGCGGGGCTGAGCATTGCTTCAAGCCGGCGGTTTGCCACGGTCTTGACCATGGCCTCGGCGATGCCGACCTCGAGAGTTCCGCCGAGTCTGCGGTCGGGGGTTAGGGTGAGATTGCCACGAAGGGCGATGCGTCCCTTGTGCTCCAGATTGAGTTCTTCGATCGCCAACGCCGCCTCCACCCGGCGGATGACGCCGGTGGAGTCGAGTTCGAACACGGGATGCTCGAACCAATTGTCGTCCATCAGCCGGGCAAGATTCGAGAGGAAGGGAAAAGCGTGGAGTTCGAAACTGGAGGCCAGGGAGCTGCGGAAAGTCAGGTCCAGCGTGGGTGCCGGAGCGGGCCCGGGCGTAAACGAGAGGTGGTTGGATTTCACGTCCGGGAGGGTGTCGATCCGGCCGGAAATCAGGCGCCCCATGTCGGGACCCACAATGCCGGAGAGCAGGAATGACTCCATGCGCACGGCCAAGGTGGACCGGCGGTCCGCAGCGTATGGGGAGACGGTTCCAGTCAACTCGAACAAGCCCCGGCTGTCATTTTCGTGGAGCAGGCGCATGCCGACGATATCCATTTCTTCGCCGCGAAACTCAATGTGCGAGCGATCCATTTTGATTTTCGGCCAGCCGGTGATGTTGATGTCGCCGCGGTTGAGCAGAAGCAAGGCGCGGCCACTCGCATTGAGGGGTTGAAACGAGCTTTCGGAATTCCTGAGGGTGACGATTGGAGCGTTCGGATCGCCGATCAGGATGTTCAACTTCGGAATCGCATAGCGGTTGAAGCGGATTGGCAGGGGCTCGCTGTCGGCGGCCACCGCCGGCAGCGCTTGCACGGCCTGTGGGACGCCGAGCGTCAGGGTGCCTTCACTCGAGTTCACTTCCTCGCCGATCATGGTCCTGCCCAGGAAGCTGGAGGGGGAAATGGCGGCACTCACGCCCCGTGCGGTGAGCTCACGCAGCAGGCGGCCTTCGGGCCATGTGAGCACAAGGCGGCCGGCCATCGCGCGTGCCGGGCTGACACGGAATTGTTCGATTTCCACCGCTGCACCCGAGCTAACGGCGATCTGGCGGATGACCTTTTCGCGGAAGGGGGCGCTGTTGGCATAGGCAATCGCAGAGCCGGCGACGAAAGCGGCCAAAAGCAGCAAAATCAGCACACCCGAGACCTGAACCATCCGGGCGCGGCGGGTTTTCCTGAGCTCTTCCTTGCGGGGTTGGTGGGAGCGGCGCTTGCGCTTGCGCACCCGGATCGCCTGGGTCCCATCGGGGCGTGTCACAAGTTCGCCGTTTTCGATCGGGTCTTCCGCCGGTCGATTCTTGAGACGATCCACCATTTCATCGATGGAGTATTTTTCAGGATCGCTGGGGACGGGCATTGGAACGATGAACGGGAATGGCGGCAGCTTGGATGGCGGGCCGCTCAGCGGTCCCGGTAGCGACGGCCAGTGGGGTCGAGAAGTTCGACTTTGACGAGGAAAATCACCGCTGCGGAGACAGGTTGTCTCGCGGTGGTGGTGAACAGGCGCCCTACCCAGGGGATGTCTCCCAGCACCGGCACCTTGTCCTCCACGTTTTGGACGCTTTGAGTCATCAAGCCGCCGATCGCGATGGTCGCGCCATCGGCTACGGTCACCTGGGTGTTTGCCCGCTGACTGCTGAAAACAGGCATGAGAATCGTGTTTGGGGTGACTTCCACCGATTCGGGGCCTCCCAGACCCGACACGGTTGAGTTGATCGGGCTACCATAATTGACGAATCCGTCGAACGCGATGAGTGATGGATTGATCGTTAGATCGACATAGCGTTTGCCGGCATCCGCCACCGGCAGCACTTCGAGTGTCATCCCGACGTCCTTGGTCTCAAACGCGGTCGGCGTGGCGGGAGTGACGGGAGTGACCGAACTGCCCGATGACCGCACCAAGTTGGGCAGTTCCGGGGGTTCATACTCGGTGGGATAGATGAACTCGCGAAGAATCTGCACGGTGGACGCCTGACCGCTGCGGGTCACGGTCGACGGCTGGGACATGACCTCGACGTCCTTTTTTTGGCTCAGCCCGCGCATGATCGTCTGAACCTCGCCATCAGTGAAAAGTCCCGTCAGGGACATGATTCCGGGAGCGACCGAGCCTGCCTGCGCATCGCGGTTAGGATTGTCGATCAGGCTGTCGATGTTGTTGCCGTCGATGGCCTGATCACCGGAGCGGAGGCCATTGGTGACGACACCGGGGTTGACCAATGCCGCGGGATCCCCGGACAGCCCGGGAATCGTGTTGGAGAAGTCGGCAGCGCTGCGTCCCGCGGTGTTGCCGACCGTGCCACCCGCGCCGAAGACCGATTCCGACGAATTCAAGGCGAAGGGGTTGACCAGCCAATCGAAGCCGAGTTCCTCCAGATTGGTCTGCTGGGTGCGGATCATCGTCACCCGCACGGACACCATCACCGGTTCGGTATTGCTCATGGCCTCCACGATCTGGTCAATGAAGTCGAGATTGCTGGCGGTGTTGACCACACGCAGGGTGTTGGTGGCGGCGTTGTAATTGGCGGATGCCCCATCGGGGAAGGAAATCCCCTGCCTAGCGAGTGCTTCCTGAGCGCTCATCCGGGTTGTGAGCAGTCCGCCGCCGGCGGGTGCTTCCGCGAAGGGGTCCTCACTCGCGCCGCCCGCTTCGGCGCCGGCGCTCAGGTTCGGAATGAAATCCGGGGGCACCCTGAAGCTGCGGGTGATCAGCTCATCCGAGGTGAATCCCGCCGGCCGAATGACGACGGCGAACTCATCGGTCGAGAACGAAGTCTGGGTGATTTCGGTGAGATATTTGAGCACCGTCAAAAGCGGCACCCCGGCGAGTTGCAGGTCGAATCTGCGGTCGCGGATGCTGCGGGAGATTTCGGATTCCGGAGGTCCGAGGTTGACGGTAATGTTCACTCCCCGCTGAGCCGGATCCAACTCCAGGGTATCATTTTCCACCGCCTTGACCCTGATGAAATCCAGCGCTTCATCGAGGGATGCCTGATCAAGGGCGATTTTCGGAATGATGATGCGTTGGAGTTTCCTGGCGATGGTGACGGTGCCACTTTCTGCGGTGAAAGCACCTGGATCCGCCGGGCCGGAGCCGAGGTCCGGTGCGGGCACTTGCAGCTCCCATCCGGCGTCCACCTGGCTGAGCATTTCGGCCCGCGCTTGATCGTAGGCGGCTTTCTGATAGCCGCTTCTGGCGGCGGCCACCGTCTCCATGCCGCGGCGGGCGGCGCTATTGGTGGGATCGATGCGCAGCACCTCTTGGTAGTGTTTGGTGGCATCGTCAAACTTTCCGAGATGGTGGGCGCCTTCCGCGGTGTAAAGCAGGCGCCGCACCGCATCGACGTCCTTGGCATGCGCGGCGGTGAGGGCGGGGTTGCTGCGGATCGGATCATCGAGTTGCGCGCGAAACGCGAGAGCCGCCGGGTCATTCGGAGCCACGTCTTGGTTGAGCGCCTTGTCCACGGCAGCCTTGGCTCCGGGAAGATCACCCTTGAGCGAGAGCAGGCGGGCATGTTCGACGGCGGCCTGGGCATAGCGCTGGGTGGCGGCGGCACGGAGTTCGGCGGAGACCGGGGCATCCGGGATCAATTCGCGGGCTCCCGCATAGGCCTCCACAGCTTCCGGATAGCGACGCGCCTGATAGGCCTCATCACCTTTGCGGAGCAATTCCTGCGCCTCTTCGATATTGGCGCGGCGGCGTGATTGTTCGCGTGCGGCAAGAGAGGCATCATCCGGTGCACCGTCGGCGCTGAGCACTCCGGCCACCCAGATGGCGGCCAGCCATGTGGCAAGGCCGCGGATTTGAAAAATGGGTTTGGATGTCTCCATACGGATGCTTGCGCCGATCCATAAATAACTCCGGCCGCCAGCGTAAGCGCAAAATCCGGAAAATTCATCTTTTTGAGTGCCACGGAAATTCCAACTGGATTTCCACCCGCCGCCGCCGGCCACCCCGCCGCCGGAAGCAGCCCGGAAACCTCACCTCCAAAAGCGGCAGAATCTTGGCGAAAAACGGCTTGATTGCGTTCATGTGAACGAGTGTTCTCACGAACTGTTTGCCTGTCAAGCCAATCTCCGGAATCCGCTGGTGACTTCGGGTTCAAACTTTAGTATCGGCGAGCGCCTCGCGGGCGGCCCGCACATCCTTCGCGATCTGCTCGCGGAGCACATCCAGTGAGGGAAATTTCATTTCTTGCCGCAGGTGTCTCTCGAAGCGCACGTCAAGAGTTTCGCCGTAGAGATCGCCGGAAAACCCGCACAAATGCACTTCCAGCAGCCGTTTTCCGCCACCGACAGTCGGGCGTGTGCCCAAGTTCGCGACACCATCCCACAGCTGACCGGCGGCATCGCGCACCCGCACCGCCCAGACGCCGCCCGGCGGCAGTTGGAGTTCACCGGTTGGTAGATTGGCCGTGGGAAATCCAAGCTGCCGGCCCAGTTGATCGCCTTGAACCACCGTGCCGCCCACCGAGTAGCGCCGACCAAGCATGTGCGCCGCCTCGTCGAGGTTGCCATCGTGGATGGCCTGGCGGATGCGGGTGCTGCTGATGCGGTCCCCCTCGAACATCACCGGTGGCACCGCTTCGAGCCGGAATCCGCGATTTGCCGCTTCTTTCATCAACAGGGAAACATCGCCCGCCCGATGACGGCCAAAGCGCCAGTCCTCACCCACTGCGATCGTGCGCACCGGGGCTGCGGTCAGCCGCGCGATGAATTCCGAGGCCTCCATCGCCGCCATCGCCGCATCAAAATGCAGCGGAATGAAAAGTTCGATGCCGAGCTCGCCCACCACGCGTGCTTTGTGTTCCAGGGTTTCGAGCAACTGGGACGGTGCTTTCCCCGGCGCGATCACCCGGATCGGGTGCGGATCGAAGGTCAGCAGCCCGGCCAGGCCGCCCTCGCGTTTGGCAGCCTGCACCGCCCGCGCGATCACCGCCTGATGGCCCGCATGCACCCCATCGAACACCCCCAGCGCCAAATGTAGCGCCTGCCCTTGCGCCGGGAGTTCATCGAGATGATGGCAAATCAACACGCGGCGGTCATAGCGTCTGGATTGGGCATCTTCAAGCTCGGGCTCCAGCGTGCTCACGCCTCGCACGCGGCGATCAAATCCGCCATATGGCCGCCACGCGCAGTGACCCATTTGCCTTTTCGGATCACGTTCGTGAAACCAAGGCCATTGGCCGCCGCTGCAGTGAAAACCTCCCATGCCTGGCTGTGGAGAATGCCGGAAACAATCAGATCGCCACCGGGAGCGAGCGCTTTCGCGATGACCGGCCAAGCCTCGATCAGCATGGTGGAAAACAGGTTTGCCAGCACCACATCATAGCCCTTCCCGCGCGGCTTCCATTTCAGCACGTCCTGCTTTTTTATCAGAATCTCCGGCGTGTGGTTGCGCCGCGCGTTGCCGGTGGCGGCAGCCACGGCGAAGGGATCGAAATCACAGGCAAAGGCCTCCCCCGCCCCGAGTTTTTTCGCGGCGATCGCCAGCACGCCGGTGCCGGTGCCCAGATCCGCCACCGTCCACGTGCCGCCCTTTCGTTCGCGCGCCACATCCACCAGCAGCCGCAAACACGTCGAGGTGGTCGCATGATCGCCCGTGCCGAAGGCCATTTCAGGTGGAATCGTGATGATTTGGCGTTTGGGATTCGCCTTGCGCAGCAGGGCGAGTTCCTTCGGCCGCGTCTCCGCGGTGAGCAGGAACACATCCCGCACTTTGAGCGGTCGCGGTGGAGCCACCGGCTTGTTCCACTCATTGCCCGCGACCTTGCGGAAGGTGCCGCCGAAGCGCTCCACAATCGCCTGCGCCTCCTTTTCCGACTTGCAAAACACCCGCACGCGCACGGATTTCACGCCTTTCAAATACTCGATGACGAGATTCGGATTGCCGGCAAAGCGTTCCTCCCACGCATCGATCCATTGTGCCGCGGACAATTTCGACCAGACAAACATGGGAGCGACGGCGAAATGAACCAAAGAGGAAAAAAACTGGAGCGGGCGATGAGATTCGAACTCACGACATCCACCTTGGCAAGGTGGCGCTCTACCACTGAGCTACGCCCGCGTCGCGAAACGCGTGCGCGCTTTCTACACCGGGGTCAAGGCCGGACAAGCCAAAATTTTCAAAATTTCCGTGCCCGCGGCCGATCCCTCTGCCTTGCTTGCGCCGCACGCCATGTCCGACAAACTCGCCGAAATCATCGCCACCAAGCGCCTCGAAGTCGAAGCCCTGATGCCGCGTGCCGCCCTGCTCCGCGCCGCTGCCCTCCAG
>JBGSUP010000279.1:0-7772 GCA_041753485.1 Akkermansiaceae bacterium | reverse complement strand
GTCGGCGGTGAAGTCGCCAGAAACCGCTGACCCCTCCGCGCCGTCGTTGCGGGACGTCATTGTCGATGCCATCCGGGACTTCGAACAGAAACACCCGGAGGTCTCCGCCGAAAAACTCGCCGAACTCGCCGAAGCCAGGGCAAAACCGGAGCGAAAATCCAATGCCATGGAATCATCCCTCACCAGCCAATCCTCATGAGTGCCGAACTCATCTCCATCGGGATTCTCTTGCCCGGCTGCGTGGCTCTGGTGATGCTCTTCATCGAGGGCGGCTACCGGCTGGGACGCTTCGTCCATGCACGCTCGGACAGTTTTCTCAAGGTTTCACAACGTCCACTGATGGACCTGCGGGATGCGATGCATTCTGCCACCGGCAACGTAAAGGCCGGTCCTCCGGAAAGCCCGCAGCCGACACCGCCTGGCGACAACTGACAGCATCATCATGAAAACAGGCATCATCACCGCCGCCTCAGGATTACCGGATGCTTTTGCCGGAGGCGGGGGAGGAAAACCTGCGGGTAGTGGTCGGTGCGAGTGGGGATTCGGAGGTGAAGCTGGTGAGGAAGGGGATCTCGAAAGCGGCGGCTGCGGTCAGCTTGTCATGACGCATGCGGGATCTGCGGCGGGGTATTTGAGTCAGCCGATGGTTGCCAGAACCTACCCACACGCCGCAAAATGCCATTTTCCGGATTGAGAAAACTTTGTGTCCCACCCGCCGTTTGCCCCTATGCTCCGGACCCATCCCCCGCCACAATCCCCTCATGTCCGCGCTGCTGAACCCCAAGAATCTCCCTCCCAGCCCCACCCCGGACGACATCCTCAACGCCTTCCTCGACTACCTCGCCGCGACGGGCATCCAGCCCTACGATCACCAGGAGGAGGCGATCCTCGAACTTTTTTCCGGCAACAACGTGATCCTCAACACGCCCACCGGCTCGGGGAAATCGCTGGTCGCGCTGGCGCTGCATTTCAGGGCGATCTGCCAGAACCGGCGCTCGTATTACACCGTGCCGATCAAGGCGCTGGCCAACGAGAAATTCCTCTCGCTCTGCCAGGTTTTCGGGCCGGAAAACGTCGGCATGATCACCGGCGATGCCACAGTGAATCCCGGCGCGCCGGTGATTTGCTGCACGGCGGAAATCCTCGCGAACATGGCGCTGCGTGAGGGCAAGCGCGCGCGGGTGGACGATGTGATCATGGACGAGTTCCACTATTACTCGGACGCCTCGCGCGGCTTCGCCTGGCAGGTGCCACTGCTCACCCTGCCGCAGGCGCGTTACCTCCTGATGTCCGCCACGCTTGGTGAAACCGCGTTCTTCGAAGAGACGATCACCGGTCTAACGGGCGTGAAAACGGTGCTGGTGAAATCCGACCAACGCCCGGTGCCGCTGGAGTTCGACTACAGCGAGACACCACTGGAGGAAAAAGTTGGCGAGCTAGTGGCGGCCGGCAAGGCGCCTATCTATCTGGTCCACTTCACCCAGCTCTCCTCCGCCAATACCGCGCAGAACCTGATGAGCTCGAATTTCTGTTCGAAGGAGGAAAAACAAATCATCGCCGAGGTCCTGCAGGTGGCGAATTTCCGCAGTCCCTACGGCAAGGAGATCTCGAAACTCCTGCGCCACGGCATCGGCATCCACCATGCGGGCCTGCTGCCGAAATACCGCGTGCTCGTCGAGAAACTCACGCAACGTGGATTGCTCAAGGTGATCTGCGGCACCGACACGCTCGGCGTGGGCGTGAATGTGCCGATCCGCACCGTCTTGTTCACACAGCTTTTCAAATACGACGGAAGCAGCACCAAAACACTCACCGTGCGTGATTTCAAACAGATCGCCGGCCGCGCCGGACGCCGCGGCTTCGACACCAGCGGCACCGTCGTCGCCCAGGCACCGGAGCATGTCATCGAGAATCTCCGGCTTGAAAAAAAGGCCTCGTCATCCGGCAAGAAGAGTTTTGTGAAACGCAAGCCACCGGAGAAGGGCTTTGTGAATTGGGATGAGAAGAGCTACCGCCGCCTGATCGACGCAGCACCGGAGAAACTCAGCTCCAGTTTCCAAATCCAGCATTCGCTGCTGCTCAACATGCTCGGCCGCGAACACGAGGACGGCTGCACGGCCTTGAGGAAACTCGTCAACGAATGCCATGAGACACCCGCGAAAAAGAAGGCTCTGAGACGCCGCGCCTTCCAATTGTTCCGCGGCCTTGTCGAGGGAAACATCCTCCGCATCATCCCCCGCAACGAGCGGCGCGGACCGGCGAAGGTCGCCCTGAACATCGAACTCCAGGATGATTTTTCACTTAACCAGGCGCTCGGTCTCTATCTGCTCGATGCCATCCCCCAACTCGACAGCGAGGCACCGGACCATGCGCTCAACGTGCTTTCGCTGATCGAATCGATCCTCGAAGACCCGGACGTCATCCTCCGCAAACAGGTCGATCTTTTGAAAGGTGAGTTGATCGGCCGCTTGAAGAACGAAGGCGTCGAATTCGAAAAGCGCATGGAACTTCTGGAGGAGGTCGAATGGCCGAAGCCCGGCAAGGAGTTCATCTACGACACTTACAACGCCTTTGTCGCCAAACGGCCGTGGATGAAGGATGCCCGTGTGAGGCCGAAGTCGATCGCCCGCGAGATGTTCGAGCACTGGCAGTCGTTCGAGGACTATGTGAAGACCTACGGCCTTGAACGCAGCGAAGCGGTGCTGTTGCGCCATCTATCAGAAGTTTACAAGGTGCTTTCACAAACCGTGCCGCCTGCGGCAAAGACGGAGGACTTGATCGAGGCGGAGGCGTTTCTCGAAGACATCGTGCGCAACGTCGATTCCAGCCTGCTGGACGAGTGGGAGAAGCTGCGCAATCCGGACTATGTGCCGGAGCAGGAAAAACCGGTGGCAGAGCGCCGCGCCGTGGCTTTCACGCGCAACCGGCCCGCCTTCCAACGCGCCCTGCGCCATGCGGTCCTCGCCATCGTCAAAGCCATGGCCGAAGGAAACACCGCCAACATCCTCGCGCAAATCGAGCCCGCGGACTCGGACGGCACGCCCTGGACCCGCCAGCGCATCGATGGCTTGCTGGATGGTTATTTCGCCAAGCACCAACGCATCCGCCTTGATCCCGAGGCCCGGGCGGCGAAACACACGCGGATTTCCGAGGACAGTCCGCGCCGCTGGATCTGCGAGCAGACTTTGGTGGATCCCGACGAATGGAACGACTGGGCGTTCAAGCTCACGATCGACCTCGACCGCTGCGATGCGGCCGCTGGAATCGTGCTGGTGCTCGACGATCTCGCGCCGATCGGTTGAGGGCACGCACCCGCATTTACCGCATTGCGGGGCGGCGGCGGATGGTTCAAGTTCGCCGCCATGTGGACCACCGTTCGTGAATTCGAGGACATCCGTTACGAAACAACGGATGAGGGGAAAATCGCCAAAATCACCATCAACCGCCCTGAAGTGCGCAATGCCTTCCGCCCGAAAACGGTGGTGGAACTGCTGCAAGCTTTCGACATGGCGCATGAAAACCCGATGGTTGGCGTGATCATTCTCACCGGCGCAGGCGACATGGCATTTTGTTCCGGCGGTGACCAAAAAGTCCGCGGCCACGCCGGTTACATCGGCGAGGACGGCATTCCGCGCCTCAATGTGCTGGATTTGCAAAAAAAAATCCGCTCCCTGCCGAAACCCGTGGTCGCCATGGTCGCCGGCTACGCGATCGGCGGCGGCCACGTGCTGCACATCGTCTGCGATCTCACCATCGCCGCAGACAACGCGCGTTTCGGCCAGACCGGCCCGAAAGTCGGCTCCTTCGATGGCGGCCTCGGTTCGAGTTACCTCGCCCGCATCGTCGGCCAGAAAAAAGCCCGGGAAATCTGGTATCTCTGCCGCCAGTATGACGCCCGGCAGGCGCTTGAGATGGGCCTGGTGAACACGGTGGTCCCGCTCGCGGACCTGGAAAAGGAAACCCTCCAGTGGTGCCGTGAAATGCTGGCTCACTCTCCGCTCGCCCTGCGCTGCCTTAAGGCCGCCCTCAACGCCGATTGCGACGGCCAGATGGGCCTACTCGACCTCGCCGGAAACGCC
The DNA here is from genome assembly GCA_041753485.1 of Akkermansiaceae bacterium. Taxonomy (GTDB): domain Bacteria; phylum Verrucomicrobiota; class Verrucomicrobiia; order Verrucomicrobiales; family Akkermansiaceae; genus Luteolibacter. Next base: position 3,693 of record JBGSUP010000279.1, on the reverse strand, counting down.
ACCTTGCTCTACTACATGAGCGAGGAGGGCCGGGAGGGAAAACAGGCCTTTCTCGAGAAACGAATGCCGGATTTCTCGAAATTCCCGCGAGTTCCTTGATTGTTCGAGCCGGAAAGTCTGCAAGATCTGATTTTCCCTACGCGTAAAATCTCTCGCCATCCCGTGGCGATCGAGCTAAATTACGCTCCTGTCCGAAGTGACAGCCGCCGCCTCCTTCAGAGGCGCGTTTTCAAATAACCCCCGGCACCATGCCCCCCCGCAATCAGAGCCTGCGATTGGCCTGCCTCGTTCTCGTGGCAGCGCTCGGCTGGATCCTCTGCCAACCTCCTGCGGGCGGCCCGAGGACGGCATTGCCGCCACCGGCTGGAGCCCCGGGAACCGCGGCCCTTGCCCGGCCCCCGGCAAACCCTGCCTCCCCGACCACTGCCGACCGCACAGAGACCCCTGAAGCGGGTGGCGGAATGACCAACGCCTCAGTGGCCGGCCCGACCCTGCTTCCGGTGAATCACCGGGAGAAAGAACCGGTCGTTTCCATTCCACTGCCAGGCGATTTCCTCCGACGCATTCTTGCGGCGGATGAGTCGGCGGTCCGCGTGTCACTGCCCGGCGGCGGCACCGCGCAGGGCCTCGTCTCATTGATCCGGCGTGATGAACACGGCCTGCTGCTGGTGCAGGGAACCATCACCAGACCAGAAGTGGGACGCTTCATGTTCCAGCGCCAGACGATTAGGGGCAAGGCGGGCTCACTCGTGGGATTCATTCACTACGATAAAGGAAAAACCGCCTATCAAGTCAGGCCGATTGGCGAGGACGGCGGGCCCGCCTTGGTCAAGACCACCGCAGATTCGGTGATGTGCCGTGCCTATGCCGCGCCTCCGGTAGCCCCGGATGAGGAGGGCAAAATCCCCGCCGCGCACCCGATCGATGATCCAATTCCGCCGGGTGAAAACCAGATCATCCAGCTGCAAAGCCTGCCCGGTGCCACCGCCGTGATCTATTTGGATTTCGATGGCGAGGAACGCAACTTCGCCGGTTGGGGCTACATCAATGCCCAGCCATCCGGTGCCAGCAACGCGCAAATTTTCGATGTTTGGCAGGGCGTCTGCGAGGATTACCAGCCATTCCAAATCAACGTCACCACCGTGCGGGCCGTCTATGATGCCGCGCCGCCCGGCCACCGGATCCAGGTGGTCGTCACGCCCACCTCCACCGCCGCGCCCGGCTTCGGTGGCGTCGCCTACATCGGTTCCTTCAACTGGTCGTCGGACATGGTCTGTTGGTCGTTCTTTTCCACCGGCAAGAACGCGGTGGAAGTCATTTCCCATGAAGTCGGCCATACGCTCGGCCTCCGGCATCACGGCGAGGCATTGCCTTACGAGGAATACTACCACGGCCACAACGGTTGGGCACCGATCATGGGGAGCGCCTATCTCCAACCGCTCACCCAGTGGTCCAAGGGCGAATACACCAACGCCAACAACCCGCAAGACGACCTGCAAATCATCGGTTCCAACAACAACGGCGTGACCTATCGCGCCGACGACCACGGCGGGTCGTTCGCCGCGTCCTCCTGGCTCGACATCGCCACGGATGGCACGGTTTTCAACGAGGGCGTCATCGGGCTGGAAACCGACCAAGACTCGTTCCGCTTCAGCACGAGTGGCGGCACGCTCGATCTCCAGATCGATCCAGTTCCGCCTCTCAGTCAGGGGCCGGGCAGCCCGGAGCCAGTCGCGAATCTGGACATCAAGGCGGAAATCCTGAATTCCTCCGGTGCCGTCATCACCACCATTGCCACCAGCGATTCACCCTCCGCCCTTGGCGCTTCTTTCGCGGCGCTCTATCTAACATCCGGCGATTATTTCCTGCGCCTCTCCGGCACCGGCAGGGGAGATCCGGCCGATGGATACTCCGCATATGCCAGCCTCGGATCCTACACCATCACCGGCACGGTCGATGGCGGAGTTCATACGGATCGCTTCCTGCTCGCGGAAAACTCCGCCGCAGAAACCTTGGTAGGCACCGTTGTTCCCCGTGTCGGCCACGGCGGCGGCACCCCGTATTTCACCATCACTTCGGGAAACCCCGGCAACGCCTTCGCCATGGATCCCGCCACCGGCACCATCACCGTGGCCGACCCCTCACAACTCGATTTCGAAACTCTCTCCTCCCGCTGGGACGATCCGGCGGATTTCGAACTGTTCGTCACCGTCGCCGACAATCTCGGGGTTTTCACCGAATCGATCCGCGTCTTGATCACCCTCGCCGATGTGAACGAAGCGCCGGTTTTCCCCACCCCGTCGCCGGTAACCGTTCCCTCAAGCCTCATTGTCGGCACGGAAGTGGCCACCATCGCCGCCACGGATCCCGACCGCGGCGATTATGTCATCCATGCGATCGTGGCCGGCAATGAAGGCGGCCATTTCGCAATCCATCCCGCCACCGGCCGCATCACTCTCGCGGTTCCACTCGATTTCCAAGTCACGCCGGTCCACCAGTTGACCATCCGCGCCACCGACCATCTATCACCTGTCAACGAGGTGGATGCAACGGTGTCGATTCAATTGTTCGACGTCCCCGAAGGTTTTGAGTTTGGGTCGATCATCCGCACGTTCTTCGAGGACATCGACGGCACATCCGTTGCCGACCTGACCGACAATCCGCGCTTTCCCAACCGACCCGACTCTGAAGTGCTCCTGGGTTCTTTCGACAGCAAACGCAGCCACGATGACCAATACGGCAGCACCGTGCGGGGATACTTGTTCGCACCAGGCACCGGGGAATACACGTTTTGGATCAGCGCGAACGAATCCGCCGAATTGCTCATCAGCACGGACACGAATCCCCTCAATGCCGTGACGCGGGCGAGCCTTGCAAGTTCCGCTGATCCCGGTGACTGGACGCTGGAACCCGGCCAGCAATCAACAGCCATCCAACTCACCGCCGGTGGAATTTACTACATCGAAGCGCGTCACAAGGATGCCTTTGGCAAAGACCACGTGCAGGTGGCCTGGCAGGGCCCGGGCATGGCTTCACGCAAAATCATCGCCGGCACCTGGCTGGCACCCTACCGCCAGCCCTACGCGCCATGGGCTCCTGATTCATCCTTCACCGTTCGCGAGTCCGCAGCCACCAACGTGCTTGTCGGGCGGGTTTCCTTCACCGAACCCAACCTCGGCCAGCAGGTCGCCAGCCATGCAATCACCGGCGGCAACGGCAACGGGATTTTCACCATCGATCCCGTCAGCGGGGAAATCCGCGTGGCCGACGGCTCCGCGCTTGTTGCCGGAGGGCGGCATGTGCTCACCGTCTCCGCCACCGATGACGGCAGCCCGGCGCTGACCGGCAACACCACGGTGACCATCGACGTGATAAGCTTGTCGGAACGACTTCACGCTTGGTGGCAGCTCGACGAATCCTCAGGCAGCACACTCTCTGACAGCTCTAACAGTCAAAGGGCCGCCCACCTTTCGGGCGGTGGCTCATGGATCCCGCGAGGCGCTGCCAATCAGGCTTTGCAGCTCAATGGCATCGACGCCCGTGTCAACCATTTCGGCACCGGTCTCTCGGGCGGCACATCGTTCACTGCCGCCGCGTGGGTGAAGATCCCAGTCACTCACAACTCGGACGCCGTCGTGATGCAACAAGCCTCCGGCAATGGCGGAATCGGTGACTATCGCATCAAGGTGAAGG